>JAESTW010000218.1 GCA_016763395.1 Kofleriaceae bacterium | reverse complement strand
GGCCATCGTTGTCCGAGTCGCGATCCATGAAGTCGGGAATCATGTCGCCATCGGTGTCTCGAGGCTGCGTGGTAAGGGCGTCGTCGCCTGCTTCAATCGCGTCCGGGATGCAATCACCGTCCGAATCAAGATCTTGGTAATCCGGAGTACCGTCGTCGTCGGTATCCAAATCAAAGGATTTGTTTTCCTGCTGATCGGTAATCGTATCGCCGTCAGTGTCGGTTAGGTCGACAACCATGGCATCGGGATCGTTGGGGTTTCCACCGTCTCCATCGCCATCCCCGTCAAGTGTTGCGGTAGTGCCGCATGCTGCTACCACTAAAAGTGATGCTAGAAATCCGAGTCTAAGTAACTTGTTCATCAACCTTCTCCTGTTCGACCCTATTCTCGCGCTATTTAGTTACTCAGGGCAAGCAAAACCCTTCCGGAAACTCAAAGGAAGCACACCTACACTGTCGGACGAGTCGGACAAAGTCGGACAGTGAGACACGAAACCAAGTTGCACACCACCGAATTGCACGTCGGCTATTTCGCGCCTTTGGTTGCAACGAAGCGGACACCTTTAAAATCATCAGCAGCGTGTTCAAGTTGCCATTCGCTTCTAGCCAAAAACACAGGAGCGCCACTGTGATCATCGGCAACAAAGGCCATGTTTGCGTCCATGAACTTCTTCAGTAAGCGCTCGTCATCACACTCAACCCACCTGGCCTGGACAAAAGGCGCGTCCTCGTACACGACTTCGATATCGTATTCGTGCTCGATGCGAGACGCCATGACTTCAAACTGCAACACACCGACCACACCGATGATCCACTCCGCACCGAGGTGACGCTTAAAGGCTTGCGCAGCGCCCTCTTCTGCAAGCTGCTGGAGTGCCTTGCTCAAATGCTTCGCTCGAAGTGGATCGATGGGCCGAACCTTCCGCAGGTGCTCAGGGGCGAAACTGGGGATTCCACTAAAGGTCAGCGCCTCGCCCTGGGTGAGCGCGTCGCCGATATGCAGAGCACCGTGGTTGGGGATGCCGACGATATCTCCGGCAAACGCCTCCTCGGCCAGCGTGCGATCGCGAGCGTGGAACATAACTGCATTGTTGACCGCTAGTGTCTTTCCCGAGCGGCTAACTTTCAGTTTCATCCCCCTAGTAAAGTGGCCAGAGCAAATCCGGACAAAGGCAATACGGTCGCGATGGCGCGGATCCATGTTTGCCTGGATTTTGAATACAAATCCGGACACCTTCTCCTCGGTGGGAATCACTGACCGTTGCACCGCTTCTTGAATTCGAGGCTGGGGAGCCAAGGCGGCAATCCCGTGCAGAAGTTCCCGGACACCAAAATTGGAGAGTGCCGAGCCAAAGTACATGGGAGTCAGGGTGCCGTCGAGAAAGGCCTGTTGATCGAACTTGGGACACAGCTCCCGGACCATCTCCACCTCTTCTCTGAGTTGAGCTGCCGCTTTCTCGGGGAAGAGCTCGTCGATTAGAGGGTCGTCGAGGCCATCACACTTGCGCCCTTCGGTGAGGATCGCGCGATCCGTCTTATCCAGAAGCAGCAAGCTGTCATTGAAGATATCATAGCAACCGAGAAAGTCTCTGCCGATTCCGATGGGCCAAGTGGCCGGTGTCACATCGATGGCAAGCGTCTTTTCAACTTCGTCCATCAAGGTGAAAGGGTCTCGCCCCTCTCGATCGAGCTTGTTCACAAACGAGATGATTGGCATATCTCGCAGACGGCAAACCTCAAAGAGCTTTCGGGTCTGATTCTCGATACCTTTGGCAGCATCGAGGACCATGATCGCCGAATCCACCGCCGTTAGCGTACGGTAGGTATCCTCAGAGAAATCCTTATGGCCGGGAGTGTCCAGAAGATTGAAAATCCAATCTCGGTACTCAAAAGTCATGACCGATGAAGTGACGGAGATTCCGCGCTCGCGCTCGACCTTCATCCAATCCGAGGTCGCTCGACGAGCAGCGCCGCGAGCTTTCACCGCGCCGGCCATCTGAATGGCTCCACCAAAGAGCAGGAGTTTCTCCGTCAGCGTGGTTTTGCCCGCATCGGGGTGGGAGATAATAGCGAAGGTTCGCCGCTTTTCGACTGCTTTAGAGAGATTTGCCATGGTCGTGCTCAGACGCTCAGTACCACGTACCCAGGCGTTTACTCTACGCCCCTTTGGCGCTAATTTCCGATGCTCCATGTCCCGAGATGTCAATCGCTGCCAACAGTGCCGCCTCTACAAGGCGCGATGCCTGTGCGCCGATCTAGTGAGAGTGCCATGCGCCGTAGAAGTGGTCGTTGTACGGCACATTCTCGAAACCCACAGAAACTCCAACACCGGTGGCTTGGCAACTCGCTGCCTCAAAGGCGCTAGGCTGGTCGAGTACGCCAACCCGGAGAGCCCAATCGACTGGCAGGACCTTGTGGCTGGCGACACCTGGCTTTTGTATCCCAAGCCGGGCGCAAAGATACCGAGTGAGTTGCCCGAGAGACTTATCGTGGTGGACGGCACTTGGCCACAGGCGAGACGCATGGTGCAACGCAACAAGGCGCTGTATGAGCTGCCTTGCCTAGCATTGCCCGAACCTTCGAAAGCACTTCCTCGGATGCGCAAAGGCGCGCGGCCTGAGCAGATGTCCACAGCCGAGTCGATAGCCACCGCTCTGCACGTCTTGCAGCAGCATGCGGCGGCAGAGCAAGTTGAATGGGCACTGCGGAAAATGATTCGTCAAATTTCGCTGCATCCTCCCAAAGAATGCTAAAGGGCGGCAATGAGTAAGGTATTAATTGTCGGAGCTGGCGGTGTTGGTGGCGTCGTCGTACACAAATGCGCGCAGGTTCCAGATGTCTTCACCGAGATCGTTCTCGCCAGCCGGACACTGTCAAAATGTGACGCGATTGCCGCGCAAGTAAAAGAGATGCAAGGCCGAGATATCTTGACCGAGCAGCTGGATGCGGACAACGTGCCAGAGACGGTAGCGCTGCTGCGAAAGCACAAGCCGGACTTGCTCATCAACGTCGCCTTGCCCTACCAAGATTTACACCTAATGGACGCATGTCTAGAGGCGGGAGTACACTACCTCGACACGGCCAACTACGAGCCACCGGATGAGGCCAAGTTTGAATACAAATGGCAATGGGCGTATCAGGAGCGTTTTAAAGAGGCTGGACTGATGGCCCTCTTGGGCAGTGGTTTCGATCCTGGTGTCACAAACGTGTTTTGTGCCCTTGCTCAAAAAGACCTCTTCGATGAAATCAAGACCATCGATATCCTCGACTGCAACGCTGGTT
>JAESTW010000217.1 GCA_016763395.1 Kofleriaceae bacterium | reverse complement strand
GACAGAGTGCACTACCGATGAGGATTGCGACGACGACAAAGCTGAAGCCTGCGCCATTCGAGAAGGCGAGGAAGCTGGTTTCTGTATTCCCACTTGGTTCGGAATTTGTCCGGCATGGGCAGCAGCGGCGGTAACGTTGCCCGAACCGCAAAAAGAAGTCGACTTCGGTGGTGAGCACTTCAAAATTAACGATATCAAAGCGCTTGTCAGCGTATCTCACGAGCGAATCGGCTCGAAGTTCGTATCCTTGCGATGCAACACCAACCCTGACGATATCGAGCTTGATGCTGATGGTCGTCCGACTAGCAACTCTTGCCGATACACCAATCCTGCGACCTATCATATTCTCCTGGCAAACTACCTGGGGATTCGAAAAGAGTCTTTCGTAGAAGATCGAACCTTTTCTGCTGAAGTTTGGAACCAGCCTGTTCGCGGATTCAAAATTGATGAAGAGCGAACGGTCACGATAGAAGAAGCCAATACCCTCATCGGTGTCCAGCCGGACAACGTCGTAACCGTAGAAGAGGAAGACACGGTCGCTAAAGACGAGTGGAAGCACTATGGTCCCTACACGGTCGGTGCTGGAGACAGCATCAATGTCGCGATGACGGGAAATAACGACGCCGACTTGCACGTTCGTCTCGGAGCACAGCCGGACCGACAGGAGTTTGATTGTCGTCCGTTGAGCAACAACTCAGTAGAAAGCTGCAACATAGTGGCCTCCGCGAGTACTACCGAGTTCTTCGTCTCGGTTCAAGGCTTCTCGGATACCGCGGATTTCGAACTAAAGATTGAACACGGTAGCGTTCCCACCACGTACAAGTTCAACAAAAAGGCAACCAAGCTTCAGTACGTGAAGAACACGGTTAGCTGGATCACCGAGTCGGCATCGACCGCAAACGGAAACCTTTCAGACCGAATTGATTCGTTCACCCGCACTGATACCTACGAGTACATTCTCGAGCTCGACGATGATGGCAAACTTATCGGTGGCGAATGGGTCGGAAGCAGCAAAACGGACCATCCAGACTTCGTTTGGTTGCCAACAACTCTCTCCACTTCTTCTAGAGTTGCCGGCGGCAAGATACGCTGGGGCGATGTTAAGAAAATCTATGAACTCTCTATCGAGAGCAGTGACACCAACTCTTCTGAGAGTACTTGGAATGGCAACGGTTCAATCATCAGCCTGACATCGGGTACGGACACTGGATTCGGTCTGGACAAAGACCTGAGCCGGCTCCATCCCGGTAGCTCCAACCCGGCAGTGTTCTTTCAGTGGGAAATCGATGCACGAGACGGACAGCGACTAGAAATTAGCGGTGGCGGCAAGGCGACGATTAGCTACGGAACTTGGGGAAGCAGAGCTGAAGACCGAGTTTACGAAAATGTCTCACTCCCATTCGTTCTTGACCCTGCTAAAGATGGCAAGTCGGTAGCAGACGGGCAGTACTATGTTGTTGCAGTTCAGTACGCAGATGACCCAACCGAGACTACGGACGTGAATGTCAAAGCGACGAGCGCAGCCGGAACAGACGCTACGAGTACTGCAGGGGCTGCAATCTCTGTCGACGGTCATACTTGGAACGGCAATGCTTCTATCATCAGTCACAGCTCTGGCGACAAGACAGGCTATGGTCTCAACTACGATATCGCCAACATCCATCCGAGCAGCGAGAAGAACCCAGTGGTTTTCTTTCAGTGGGAAGTTTCAGCGGCGGATGGCAAGACACTAGAAATCTCCGCTCCGGGAATGACTGGCGCAACAGTCACCTACGGAAGCTGGGGCGAGCGGGGCAACGATATCACCGAGACAGTGACCCTGCCATACACAATTGACCCTGCTAAAGATGGCAAGTCGGTCCAGGACGGTACTTGGTATGTCATCAAAGTTGCTTTCTCAGAGAAACCAGCACAGAAGACTGCGGTACTGGCCAAGACGCCAAACGCGAATCCTGAGTAGATACATAAGCGAACATAGATAGGTACTGGGCACGTCATTGGCGTGCCCTTTGTTTTGTCTCAAGGCTCATGTGCTCTCAGGCGCCAATGTCGCTATACTTGATGGGAACCGGGGATTCTGACAAATGGCCGATAGCAAAGAGAAGAGCGCACCACCTACTGTCGAGGTAGACGGCAAGACTGAAGTTGAAATCCTTGAGCAGATTGACCTCTTCGCAGCACTAGGGAAATCGACCCTGCAGCGGGTTGCAGACATCGGGCAGAAGGAAAGCACCAAGAGTGGTGCGATCGTGTTTGAGGAAGGATCGCCCGGCGACAAGTTTTATATCGTGCTGGAGGGCGCTGTCCGAATCAGTCGGATCGTTCCGGGAATGGGGGAGGAGGCTTTAGCTGTACTTCGTCCGGGTGGTTACTTTGGCGAGATGTCTCTGCTGGATTCTCACCCACGCTCAGCCACCGTGATCGCCCACGAGAGCCTCAAATGTTTCGTTATTAGCCGAACCGACCTGGAGGACTTACTTTTCGTCGACCGAGATTTGGCTTACGAACTTCTCTGGAGTTTTGTCCGAACGCTCAGTGGACGCTTGCGAGCGACAAACGACAAAATGACATTTTTGGCGACATCTTCCAAGTTTTAGAAAGCCAGTGGGCGACAGGGCAATACGATGGGGATTGATTGTCTCCTTTTTGGTAGCTGGAGAGACAATCGCACGTGCCGACTCCGCTGAGGACTCCCAAGTGGTCGGACGCTTTGGCATCGTGGCCCTTGCTCGCGTGAACCAAGGGGAGTTGGGAACGCGCTATCGCACCGGGATGCAGTTTGGGATTCACACCGGCATTGACGTGCGGCTGGGCGAGTCAGCGTGGAGTGTTGGGCTTGGCTGGACAACTCTGGTGTACGGATTCTATCTGGCGTCGGACAGCTCATTGGTAGATCAAAGTGTCCGGGTTACGGAGGCCGATTTGGGACTTCGTATTCGACGCCGTCTCAGTTTTGAACCGAGGTTTATTACCGCTACTGCGGGTGGTATCTATTCGACGTCCAACGTGCCGCTGCCCCCGCAAGACAAACGCCGCTATGTCGGCTACTACGGTGGGCTGGGATACGAATACGCTGTTGTCGGGAATTGGCTATTGGGTGGAGAAATGCGCTACGCCCGCTTCCCCAACGGCCCTGAGAACCTAAGCTTTTTCCTTGGCTTCACAGCTGGGATTTGAGCCCAGGGGCCTACTATCTGGGGGGCTACGATCATGGGTTGTAAAACTTTGATATTACGAGTCTTTTGGGGCACATCGTAAAAATAGCCCAATGCGGGCTCTCTGAACCCAATTGGCCCGCGTGATTGCTTCTCCAATTCGCTGCGAAACCTCTTCTTTGTGGGAGTGGGGTGTCCCATCCATTGTTAAACTTGGCTCTTCTGAGTTATTTGTGTGCGAGATATTCTTAGAGATGGGTGATTGTCGACTAGCTGCTACCGAAAGCTAACAAGCGATGGGACATTGCCGGCGCTTACGGAGCTGCGCAATAGCCAGCGACGCAAAGCCCGCTCGCGCAATGGTTCTCATCAATGCAGTACTCGCCCAGTTCTCTAGGTGCCACGCACTCGGGAACAGCATAAGGCGAGAGTTCTACGCTGCAATAACTTCCTTCACAACAGGAGTTGTAATCACATTCGCTACCACTTTGGTCACAGCTGTTGTCACAAGGAGAACATTTACGATCTTCACAAAGCGAGCTCGCGCAATGATGGTTCTCTGTACAGTATTCACCCGTTTCGCCAGCGGCCACACAAATGGACGGCACGTAAGCGTTTAACTCGAAGATGCAGTATGTACCTTCACAACAACCTTCGAGGCTACAATCCTCCCCTTCAGAGTCACAGAATTGTTCGTAATCTGGATTGCCGCTTGAGTCTGAACCGCGGCTCCCTTGCCCCGAGTAGTGGCTTGACTCATCGCTATTGCTATCGTCTTCGATATACAAAGAACAAGCTGACAGACCAAGAAAAAGGAAGGATAGAAATCGTATTGTTTGCATAATGCTCCTGTTGAAAGTAGATGTTTTAGAAAACGGTGTAGACAAATGGGGCTGCGTACTCAATGACATGTACCACCCCGAGAAGAACTGCTGTGAGAGACATAATGATGAGCATTGGCAAGAGCCACCAACGACCGTTGCGGATGAGCAATCCAGCGAGTTCACCCGCTGTCCGGCCACGCTCTGCCATGCGTTGTCCCCACGACGCCGGAGTGAACACACTTCTGACCGGAACTTTGGTTGTCATATTTGGTCTTTCACAATGAGACAGTTTTCCAGTGTTAGGAAGTCCATGTCAGATCGGACGAAAGCCCCGTACGCTTCGGCAGGCGAGGCGCATATTGGTTCGTCCTTCAAGTTCATGGAGGTATTGAGCAGAACCCCAACTCCGGTTTTTTTCTTAAAGGCCTGAAGCAAACGCCGTGTCCTCGGATTTGAGGATCTGCCGACCACCTGAACTCTCGCTGTCCCGTCCACATGTACAACCGCCGAAAGTTTCTCTTTGGCCGCCGCTGTTGCCGGCATTACCGAGCACATAAATGGCGCTAGCAATCGATCTCGATTGCGTCCGAGATCGAACCAAAGGTGCGTATCTTCTGAGAGAACCATGGGAGCGAAAGGACGAAACTTCTCACGAAATTTAATCGCTCGGTTGACTCGATCACGAGTTGAGGCATACCGAGGATCGGCGAGAATCGATCGATTGCCCAATGCCCTTGGCCCCCATTCGAAGCGGCCTTGAAACCACCCACCGACTTGCCCCACTGACATCCGTTGCGCCACCTCGTCAGCAAGTTCTTCATCGTCGGAATATTTCGTATACTTGACACCGCAGTCATCTAAAAACTTCTCGATACTCGCAGGTGCGAAGCTTTGACCAAGCGCCACCGAAGACAGTCTGGGACGAGGATCATTGTGCAAAACACAGCTAGCGTAGAGCGCCGCCCCCAGCGCGCCGCCTGCGTCACCCGCTGCTGGCTGGACAAAGACATGCTCAAATGGCCCTTCCTCACAGATTCGTCGATTGGCAACAGAGTTGAGCGCGACTCCACCAGCTAAGCACAGGGAGTTTGATTGGGTCTGCCTCTTCGCCTCGCCCATAAGTACCAGAAGATACTCTTCAGTAAATGTCTGAAGAGAGGCAGCCACATCCGCGTATCGCTGCATGTCGATATCACCGCTCGGGTACTCTAGAGGGCTTCCCGGGATCCGGCTCGGTCCCAATAATGCCTCGAGCGCTGGGGTAAAACTCTTTGTCGCGTGATAGTGATAGGAGAAATACCTAGGGTTAATTTCTAAACTGCCATCATCACCGACACTCGCCAAGCTTGCAAATTCCTCCAGGTACTTCGGCTGTCCATAGGAGGACAGGCCCATGACTTTGTACTCGCCCTCATTCACCCGAAAACCGAGATAGGCGGTGAGTGAAGAATAGAGAAGACCAATGGAATGCGGATAAGGCAACTCGAGCTTCAGATCGATTTTCGGACACCCCTCCTCTGCAAAACCATGAAAAACACTTGTGGTAGCGGACTCACCAACCCCGTCGATGGTGACAATAGCAGCGTCTTGAAATGGAGAACAGAGATATGCAGAGGCAGCATGAGACAAATGATGCTCCGAGAAGAGCAATTGCTGCGAACTGCAGCCGAGTTCCTTGCAGATATCACTTTTGAGCCACAAGCGGGAGCCAAGCCATGTCCGCATCGCTCGACCGAATTGCCGAAGTCCGCGGGGGAAAGCTCTTAACTGCGACACCAAAATGCGTTCAAACTTACGCAGGGGTTTTTCGTAGAACACTACATAATCGATTTCTGCCATCGAGAGTTCCGCCTCGTCCAGGCAATACCGGACAGCTTGAACCGGAAGCGATGCATCTTGCTTGATACGCGAGAATCTCTCCTCTTGGGCCGCAGCAACAATCACACCATCCACCACAATTGCGGCTGCAGCATCGTGAAAAAAGGCGCTAATTCCTAGAATCTTCACGATTGTCTCCTCATCTCGGAAACGCTTCCCTCTGGCAAACGCCGGCGTTGCCAGCCATGGGCTGCTCCCCGATCGGTGATGCGCTGAACCAGGGCAAATACTGGTACTACGACCACATAGGTGATCGCCAACACACACCAACTGAGAACATTACCTATCCTCTTACCTGCCCGGCGCCAACTGGCCCACGCGGTCTGCACTGCAATGGAGCGCTTTGCTTGCTTGACTTCTTTTTCGCGTCCAGAATCCTGTAAACGTTTGAGCAGTGATTTCGAGTACGCGACATGAAAGCGTTCATCCTTGCCGATTTCCTCAAAGAGTTTTTCCAAGCTGGGATGTCCAGCGAAATGACGGCGCAAAGAGTCAAAATGCGCTTCCCCCCGCTTTTCCGCCTGATATACAAAAGCCAGAAATCGCACCAGGCCTAGCTCTTGGTAGAGATTCTGCCGAGTAGCGCTACTCCGCATGTACTCGGACTCCTGCAGGTCGCTCTCCTTACCGAGCAAGCGGGAGTGTGCGCGAAACATCTTCGCATGACGCGCTTCATCCATCGCGTGGCGAAAAAACAGCCGACGTAGTTTTTTGTCATCGCACAGCTCTGCTGCCTTAAGCATGTCCAAAGCAGAACCCGCTTCGGTGGCAGCAAAGCCGGCCAACTTGCTCGCCATCTTGCGGTCAGATCGCCAGACAATGGGGGCAACCAGTCGGACAAGGCTGCGAGTAAGAGACTGATCAGCGAGCATGAGATATCCGTTTCGGCGATGCGAGAATCAGGCTTTCTAGTTCCGAGGCGATCGCATCATGCCCTCGGGCAGAAAGGTGATAGTCATCCGACAGAAATGCGCCGGGAGATGCCTTTCGCAAAAGAGAAAGCAAATTTGTGTTGCGAAGTCCCAACGCATCGGCGTCTCTAAGGAAGTCCTCGAGTAGCACTTCTGAAGGTGCCATATTCACCGGCGTATCTCGGTATTTCTCCCATTCTGCCCTGTGCACCTGCACATCGAGAGGGAGCGAGACCGCCAGCAGCTCACACCCTCTTTGCTCACACAAAGTCCGTGCTTTCTCTAGAGACTGTCCGAGAGGTGACTCAAAGCGATCCGTTCCGCGAAGATTGCGTACATTGCGAAGCAGCATTTTTGCCACGCTGGACGGCAACGCTTTGGAGCCATTGGCTGCCGCGAGAGTCCGCTTTCCCAAAAACCAAAGCTGTGAGCGATTGGCCAGCCACGACCGTCCGGGAAACCAAGTGGGAGACGCTAGATTTTTGTGCTGTCGCACCGCCCATCCATCTTGGGCACTTGTTCGAATCGTATTGGAAACTGGCGCTTCAAACCAATCGTTGGCGACGTTGGCGACAAAAACAACGGAGGTGGGATGATACCGCGCTGTAAGCTCATCCATAGCTAGCAAATACTCAGTGGGCCCCCAGGTTGGGACAGCCGCGTTTAGAATTTGGAATTCAGCTCCCAGGGATTCCTGCAGTTTGGCCGCAAAGGTATTGCGCCACGCTACCCCATAGCCAAAGACTTGCGAATCTCCGAGCAAGAGCACCGACTTCCGGCTTGGATCTACTTGCCAATCAGGCCCGCGAAATCCCTCCGAGTTGGTCTCAATTGCCGTAACGTGACCATCGCGACTTCGAGTTTGAGTTTCCGCATCGCGAAACAAAACCACCCCATATCGCTCATCGGCTTCGAAGATGTTCAAAAAGGGAAAGGAATTGCCCCGCAGCCATCGAACGGACAGTTCTGCCATGAAAAGCGACATCACAAGGGACGAGCAGACCAAGATGATCTTTGCTCGCCGAGTCAATGTGCGCTTTGTGGACAAGCTATGACATTGGCAGAACTCCTAAATAGTGTAAATCGTTATATTAGTTACTGAATTATACTGATAATCAATGTTGTCATGTACTGCTCTCGCTCGAGCATGGTTTCCTGAATCAACAGAAAACAGCTGGCCCTAGTTCAGCTCACGTTATAGAGCGTAGCCCCAGCTTCCTAGCGCGTGGCCCCAGTGCCCACAAACGCAAAAAAGCCCCGCATCCGTGAAGATGCGAGGCTCGCTAGTCGCGCTAGCTAAAGCGCCAACT
>JAESTW010000216.1 GCA_016763395.1 Kofleriaceae bacterium | reverse complement strand
GCCTTGGCCAAAGAGGGAAGTATTGCAAGCGTCCGGTTTGAGAGTGCTGTTGTCCAGCCGGGCGCCGGACCACGCCTGACTCTGGGAGAGAGCATTCTTAGAGTTGATCCACGAGATGCGCTAGCAACCGCTAGGTTTGACGTTAGCAATGGCGCGGTGAAACTGTGGCAAGGCATGACACTTACCGGAATATCCGGACAAGTAGCGCCAGGAGACGACTTACAGGAGTTAATTGTTGATTTGGGTGGCAGCTATGGCGGCTCTACGGAGAAGCTGTGGCATGCGCAAGGCTGGCTCAATCCCAAGGCGCGTCGCGGACAGCTCGACGTCAAAGCGGATCGCTTTACTCTCAATCGAATCTCGGGAGTATTGCAAGACACTGTTCTGAGGGACTTTGACGATACCTCCGTGGACGCGGAGCTATCGATAGAAGTAGAGGATGGCAAAGCGGACATCTCAGGAAGGCTCGATCTCACGGGGCTCAGCTTCTTTCACGAAAAGCTGTCCGAGGATGTTATTGAAAACCTGAGCTTTGAAGGGGAAGTAATGGCGTCCTTTGACTCTGTGGCGCGGACAATGAAAGTGTTGTCCATGTCGGTAGTTACCAAAGGTGTAACGTACAAAATGAGCGGGGAGGTTGCGCTTGAGGGTGGTCTGGAGAGTGATGGCTCTGTCCGAGAATTCCCACGTCTGACATTTCAAGGGACTGTACCTGTAGCCGATTGCCAGGCTGTCTTGGATTCGATACCCGCACCGATACTTCCCAAATTACAGGGGTTTCGGCTACGTGGTCCCTTTTCTGCGGCGATTAGCTTGGCGATCGACTGGAGTGACTTGGACGAAAAGACCAAACTCGATTGGACGATCAACCTGCCTCAGTGCAAAGTCCTGAGTCCGGCAGCAGAATTCAGTACGACGCGACTAATGACTGGCTTTACGCATCAAATCCTGGTGGGGCCCGCGCAGTTTGAATCCGTAGAAATCGGTATGGCGAGCCCCAACTACGTACAGATATTTGATGTATCGCCGTATTTCCTAAACGCCGTTCTCACCCACGAAGATTCGCGTTTCTATGATCACAAAGGGTTTATATCGCGTGAGTTTCGCTCGGCGCTGATCTCCAATCTCAAGGCGAAGACCTTCAAACGTGGCGCCTCGTCCATTACGATGCAGATGGTCAAAAATGTCTTTTTGTATCGCGACAAGACAATGAGCCGAAAACTTCAAGAACTTTTCTTAACCTGGTATGTCGAGAGGACCCTGGAGAAGAATCGGATTTTTGAAATCTACGTAAATGCGATCGAGTATGGCCCCGGGGTGTACGGTATTATGGAGGCCTCGCGGATCTACTTTGACAAACATCCCCGAGATCTAGAACCACTAGAAGCGGCCTTCTTGGGGCAACTCTTGCCCGCACCTAGGCGTCGCTATTTTGAGTACTGCAAAGACAAGCTCAGCAAGCGCAGCAAGAAGAAGATTGAGCGCCTTTTGGGCCACATGAACAGACGCAATCGGTTGAGCGATGAAGATTTTGAAGATGCGAAAAACTCTGAAATTGAGTTTAACCCGGTAAAGGAACGAGAATTGTGCAAAAAACTACCCTCTTGGTAACCACGACAGCCCGCCTATTGGCAATACTTTTATTTCTCGGCACGATGGCACTGCCATTGGTGTCTCATGCGCAGGAGGCGGCTCCAGCTGCGGAGGCTGTTGCTGAGGTGGACTCGGCGAAAAAAAACAGCGCCCCCGTCCGAAGAATGGGGTGATGAGAAGCCACCTGAGAACTACGTACAGAGCAAAGCGCCCACAAAGAGCGATAGTCCGTACAACTTTATTCAGATGGGATACGCCGGACTGGTCATGCTCTTTATGGGTGGTTTTATTTATTGGCTGATACGTCGAAATCCTCGCGAAGATGACTCGGTAGACGCTGCGAAAAAGGCCTAAGAATGCCCCACAAGCAAGTAGACGCGCTGATTGCGAAGTATGGCGCCGACATCGTTATCGCTGCGGTGACTCCAATGCTGGAAGACTCGAGAGTGGAAACGCTAGAAAGCGGGCTTAACTCGAAGCTGCAAAGTATAACCGTTGTTCTTGAGAACCTTTATGACCCTCACAACGGTGCTGCAGCGATGCGCTCAACAGAGGCCTTTGGTTTGTGCGACCTGCACACAATCGATGGCACTACGGGCACCTTCAAAGCAGCTAAAGATGTGAGTGCTGGAACTGGCAAGTGGATCGATTTGCACAGCCACGAAACGTCTTTGGCGTGTGCGCAGTCGCTAAAAGAAAAGGGGTTTGTCCTGTGTGCAACGGTGCCTGGAGCGACGATGGAGCTGGAGCAAATTCCTGTCGATAAGCCACTGGCTATTTGGTTTGGAAACGAACGCGACGGACTCAGTGCTGAGGCGCAGGAGCTGTGTGATCACCAAGTGTCGATCGAGATGCACGGCTTTTGCCAGAGTTTCAACCTCTCTGTCTCGGTTGCAATGTTTGTACATCGACTGGCCTCGAAACGCCGCGCAGAGGTGGGAGCGGTCGGAGACTTGAGTGACGAGAGGCGTCGCCATTTGCAGGCCCGCTGGAGAGCGACCGGAATCCGTGGACTTAGCCACATTATTGAGCGGCATGTGTCATCATTGACACAGTAAAAATGTGGCCATTGGGACACGGGTGAGGCAGAATTCCTAGACTTTCCGAGGGATTAGGAGCTGCCATGACAATTGCAGTTCTCTGAGACCTTCACGAAAACCAGAGCAATGAAAAGCCCAGCGAAATCTCGTCCAACGTCGAAGTCTTCGGCCAAGCCTCGCGCCAATGGAGGACGCACCAAGCTGGGAGTGGCTGTGGCTCGTCCGGCAACTAAGAAAAAGTCGGACAATCGTTCCGTTCGCTCAAGCAAGGATCCAGCGAGCAAGAAAAAGCTGGTGAAGGCCAACTCTGTGTCCAAGGCGAAGTCTGCGTCCAAGGCCAAGCCGCAGGTAAGCAAGGACAACAAGAAGCGAAAGCTCAAGCAGAAGAAGTAGGAGCGACAGCCACGCTCAGGAAAACAATGGGTGTTTTTCGCAGCGAAGTGGTTGGCGATTTCAGGGCTGCTTCTCTTTGCGTTGGGAACAGCCACGCTAGCCGGACTATTCTGGCACTACGGTTCCGACCCGGACTTGCCCAGCATTGATAGTTTGCGAAACTACGAGCCGGACCAAGTCAAGCGAGTGGTGACGCCAGAGGGCAAACTTATTGGTGAACTCTTTGACCAGCGCCGCTCGGTAGTTGGCTTTAGCGAGCTTCCCAAGGCCTTGGTTGACGCATTCGTGTCCGCAGAAGACAAGGGGTTCTGGACGCATGAGGGAATCGACTACATCGGCATGCTCCGGGCGGCACTCATCAATATCCGTTCGGGTAAAAAGAAGCAGGGTGCTTCCACGATTACGCAGCAAGTGGTCAAGAACCTGCTTTTGACCAGAGCGAGGACTTTTAAACGGAAGTTCCAAGAAATTATCTTAGCCCGACGCTTGGAAAAAGAATTGTCCAAAGAAGAAATTCTCATGCTTTACGCCAACGTGATTTTCTTCGGACACGGGCGTTATGGTGTGCAAGAAGCAGCGCGGTACTATTTTGGTAAAGAAGTTAGCGACATCAATATCGGGGAGGCAGCACTTTTGGCCGGTCTTCCCAAAGGTCCGAATCTCTACTCACCGAGAAAGCCCAAAAACTACCAGAGGTCCAAAGACCGGCAGACCTACGTACTCCAGGAGATGGCCAACAACGGCTACATCACGCCAGAGGAGGCCCAGAAGTGGGTCGACCTGCCTATCAAAGTGGTTGCGGATTCAGCTCCCGAAGTTGGGCTTGCGCCAGAGTTTGTCGAGGTGGCAAAGGCTGAACTAGAGAAGGTTGTCGACGAAGGTGACTTCAGCGCTACCGGACTCACTGTAGTCACAAGTGTCGATCTCAAGATTCAAGCGTTAGCTCGAAAGGCGCTTCGAGATAATTTGCGCGAGTACGACAAGCGCAAGGGCTATGGACGGCCTTTCAAGACGATCAAGAAGAACAAAGTTGCACTTGAACTCGTGCGAATGGCCAAGAAGGTACCGAAGTCAGGGCTCAAGTCCGGTAAGGTGTATCACGCTCTGGTGTTAGAGGTTTTTGACGCGGACAACGAGCTTGTGGTCAACCTGGGCGGTTACAAAGCCAGTGTAGTGTTGGGCGGTGTGGCGGACAAACGCTTCAATTATGGGAATCAGCAACCTTCTGAGCGCTTCAAACGCGGCAGTGTGATTCGAGTGATGAAGGGCGTCGATGGTAGCTCGAGCCCGAAGCATAGCGAGAAAGAAGTCGTATTCGCCTCCGGTCCAGAAGGAGCGGTTGTTGTCATTGATCCGTCTACTAGGCGAGTACTGGCGATGATCGGTGGATACGATGCAAAGTTGGCCGGATACAATCGAGCGACCATGGCCGAACGGCAGGCAGGCTCGACCTTCAAGCCCTTTGTGTATGCAGCAGCTATCGACAGTGGGGATTTTTCTGCAGCTAGCATTATAAATGATGCGCCAGAGGTCTACGATTTATGGAAGCCCGATAATTACAAGCGAGGTGTCTTCACTGGTCCGGTGAGGCTTCGGCATGCACTCAACAAGTCCATTAATACGGTTGCCATTCGAGTTGCTCACGACATTGGTCCCGCTCGGGTAGCTCAGCTTGCACAAGCCCTGGGTATCAAGAGCGACTTGCCGGACGGACTCTCCTTGGCTTTGGGCTCGGGCGAGGTGACGCCACTAGAACTCACTAACGCATTTGCCTCCATTGCTGCGGGTGGCAAGTATGCTCCTCCTTGGATTGTCCAGGCTATCGGTGAAAACAAGATTGAATCTCCCGAGGGTAAGTCGGTGCTACGTCCTGAAGTTGCGCATATTGTCCGAGACATGATGCGGACAGTGATGACACAAGGGACCGGAGCGAAAGCGTCGAAGCTCAAGCTTCAGCTGGCGGGTAAAACGGGGACGTCAAACAGTGCACGCGATGCCTGGTTTGTGGGTATGAGTCCGGAGCTAGTGGTTGGAGTCTGGGTGGGATTCGATGATTTTCGCCGGCCGCTAGGAAGTCGGGAAGGTGGCAGCAGAACTGCGTTACCAGTGTTTATTACGATTATGAAGGAGCTCGGAAAACGGTCGTCACGTTTTAAAGCACCACCGGGAGTCATTGAAGTGAAGATTGACAAGAAAACCGGACTTCTGGCACCCGAAGGCGCTACCGACACGGCATACAACGAAGTTTTCTTAGAGGGAACAGTTCCGACCGAGTTCGCCCCGATGATTGGTGACGTGGCTGCGGACGACGCCATTTTGGACCAATATGGTGACTTTGATGACCCGTCCACAGGTGCTGAGTGATTAAGAAGCTGTCCATTTGTACGGCACTGGTATTGGCCTGTGGGATGCCAAACGCCCACGCTGACGCGGCCGCCGCCGCCGAAACAGACCAGCCCTTGCAGCAGTGGTGGAGCAAGATGAACGCGGTGTTGCAAGAAATGGGGCAAAGCCACCGAATTGTACCGCCCGTCGCAGTTCCGGTGAGGTGGCATGCGCGTCGGGTTTGGAAGGGACGTGTTGTAGGAGAAGTTCTTGATGCTGTGGCAGGTGACCTAAATGGCAATGGCAAGAGTGAGATTGTGATTCTCACCAGCGACGCTGTGGTAGTCCTTTCACGCTCACGCGGACTGATTGATGTCCGGGCTCGTGCTGACCTGCAATCGGCGCCAGCTTCGATTCGACCTCGAGACTCGATGGGGAGCATTGGTCTCAGTACCAACGAGGCTGGTGACGTAGTGATTCGTGTGCGAAGCAGCGAACGTGCTCAGGGCGAAATGTACAAATACATCGATGGCGACTTGGTCTACGGTGGCGAAATGGACGGCTATCCACTGTGTAGTGACGGAGTGATTTTTGCTGCACCCGGACGAAATTACTATTTGGGGAAGTCCGGGGAAATGCGCGGTGAGAAATCCCAGATGGCTCCAAAACTCTATTCGTTTCGCTGTCAACCTGGAGTGGATCCCAATGGCTACCCGGTAACATTTTCAAGTGAAGTGAGTGCAGCCGGAGTACTTCGAATTCATTGCGACGGAGACGAGGAGTACTGCCGCGGTGTCGAACAGGAGTATCCCAATGTGGGAGTCGCTCACCTCGTTGCAGATATCAACAACGATGGCTATCCCGAGGTAATCACAACCGGACTAGACTTGTCGAAAGTGGGTGACGAGATATCGGTATACTCACAGGAATCGCACAAACAGCGTTTACTCTACGATCGGAACTTTTCTGGTGGTGTAGTTGCTTTATTTGCGGGCGATCTCGATGGCAGAGGGGCTGTCGAAGCGTTGAGTGTGGTGCGTATTCGCGGAAATGACCGGATATCATTATGGTTACTAAACTAACACTCGCCATCGCTACCCTCGCCATGATGTGGGCTGCGATGTGGACTGCCAGTGGCGACGCGTCGGCTGAGGGACGTCCGAAATACGGGAGTTCGATAACCGGAACACTCTTGGAAGAACCGCTGAGCCTAGACCCGGTCTCGGTTCGGACGCACTCGGACCTAGTTTTGGTATCAATGGTTTTTGACACCCTCTATCGAATCAAGGGCGATGTTGTCGTGCCACATTTGGCCAGTGCGTTGCCCGATGAAAGTGATCCTTTACATGTTCGGATCAGCTTACGCCCGGGGGTGTTGTTCAGCAACGGACGGAAGTTGAAGGCGGACGACGTCGTCCGGAGCCTTGAGCGGCTGAGACGCAGCAACAGGTATTTTTATATGGGCGCTGTTGTCTCGATCGAGAGCGTTGTAGCGGACACAGGCGTGGAGGAAATTGTATTTACCTTACGCCGTGCCGACCCTCGTCTCAGTATTCGGCTGAGTGACGTGCATACATCGGTCAGCGCCCAGGGCAGAGTTCCAACGTGGCGCCGTGCCATCGGAACGGGGCCTTTTCATGTTGTCGAACGATCGTCTGCTCGTCGCGAAGTGCGATTGAAAGCATCTGAGAAGCATTTTGCGGGTCGCACCTATCTAGATGAGCTGAAATTACGATGGCACGATGACAAATCCAGCGAAGCTCGGCAATACGAGAGTGGTAGCGCACAATTGTCGAGCCGCGGGTCCATTGCCTTTGCCGGACATCAGCCCAAGTACCGGACGAAGAACATACAATCGAGGGCCCGCATATTGACGTACTTGGGCTTTGGCAAGGCACAGCCGCTCGATCAAGAGGCCGAGTTTCGTGCGATTGTTTCTGCGGCTATTGGCCGGGCCGGAATGATGAAGATGGGGAGCGGCGAAGAGATTGTACCAAGTACATCTCCCGTACCGACGGAGACTCAGCGCCGTCGTGTATCGCGGAAGGCCGGACTCACTCCAGATCTCCAGCGAGTCACCACGCTGATGAAATCGCTGATTCCTCGCTATCCCGCTCTGAAGTTGGGTAGCTTGTCACTGGAGTTGATCGTAAACAGCTCAAGACCGGACGACGCAGCGATTGGTGCAAAAGTAGCAGCCGCTCTCTTTGCGTTCGGAATTCGGACGCGGATCGTGTCACTGTCTGCTTCCGCTTTTGCCCGGCGACTGCGAACCGGGGCCTATGATATTTACGTCGGACAGCTCGTCGACAGTTCCGTCTTTGCATCTGACACCTTGCGGGCGGCATTTGCTGTGTCCGGACAGCGAGTGGTAGCCAACAGCCTGGCCAGTTTGAAAACTCGTTTTGAACGGGACTATCCCATCGTACCTCTCTTTCATCGAAGCTTGAGAGTTCACTATCGGGGCGACTTACAGGGGGTTCGCTTCGCTCCGCACTTTGGAGCAGTCGGGGGAACATGGCTCGGATTTGACGATATTCACCTCATTGGGGAGCCGGAGAAAAACTAGTGCAACTTCGAGGTCGATTTACGCTGTGGTTTGTTTTGGCTGCACTAGTTCCGATCGCTGCAGCGGCCTTGGTGTCGCGGGCGATACTCACCAGTACGTTGCGGGATGACGCGGAGAAGGCACGTAAAACATCGGAAGAGGAAATGCGCCGGACATTACATGAGATGTCCGAAGACCTTTCTCAGACGGTCTCTGGGTTGGCAGTGCGAGAAGATCCTTATGTGGGCGGAGTACTTCTCGATCTAGAGACCTACACCGGAGATTTGCCCGAACTGTCCAGCAAGAGAGTACAGGAGACGGGGCGAGGGCTGATTCGGCAGTTGTCTCTCGACATGCTCTATCTGCTCGATCACCGTTTTCGGGTTTTGGATTCACCGCACTACGCGCCAGCCATTGGCGAAGACGGCGCCAAGATTGGCAAGCGAATTAAGACGAGCGCTGAGACGGCCTTCTACCACATGGAAGAAGTGTTCGTAGACAATCACATCTCTCGAGTGCTGATGTTGGAGTCGGGTCGGCAGTTGTCCGAAGGAGACTACTCGGTAGCGGTCGTTGGTGGTCGTCGGATTGACGCCTCTGTGTTGGAACGTATTCGCAGTGCAGACAATCTGCATGTCCGAATTGTATTGGCGTCCGGCGAAGTATTGGTGCCGTCCCGCAAGGAGTGGCAGGACGAAGGAGAGATATCCTCGTATGCTCTCTCAGGAGTGGATGGCAAACTCGTTGCGAAAGTGGAATTGCGAGTCAGCAACGACGCTCTGCCGGTACTATTGGAGCAGATTAGCCTGTATTCCTTGGTGCTGGCACTGGCTGCGATCGTCGTGACTTTACTCTTGGGATTTATCGTATCTCGGCGGATTACGAGAGACTTGGACGCATTGGTCGAAGCCACACAGGCGGCTGCCCGTGGCGACTTGGACCACCAGGTTGAGATTCGCAGCAACGACGAAATCGGTGCGGTGGGCGAGGCATTCAATACCATGATGGAGGACTTGGAAGAGTCCAAGGAGCGTTTGGGAATGGCAGAGCGGGTTGCTGCCTGGCAAGAAATTGCTCGGCGCCTTGCACATGAAATCAAAAACCCACTCACTCCCATCCAGATGTCGATGGAGACCTTGCGCAAAACCTACGCCAAGAAACATCCTTCCTTTGACGAGATTTTCGAAGAGTCGACGGCAACGGTGTTGGAAGAAGCAGCGCGGCTTAAGCGTATCGTTGCCGAGTTTAGCGAGTTTGCGAGAATGCCCAAGCCTTCAAAATCCGAGCTTTCTCTCAATGAATTGGTGCGCTCTCAGGTTGCCTTGTATCAGGGCAGTGTTGACATAGAAAAACACCTAGATGAAGAGCTTCCGACAATCGAGGCGGACAAAGATACAGTGAGCCAATTGCTTCTCAACCTGATAGAGAATGCCCGGGATGCCATCGGAGAGAGTGAGGGGGCTCGGATTGTCATTACAACAGCCCGCCTGCCTAAGTCCGACTCTGTAATTCTATATGTCGATGACAACGGGCCGGGAATTTCTGCGGACATCAAAGAAAAGCTATTCACCCCCTACTTCACTACCAAGCATGCCCACGGCGGGACTGGCCTCGGCTTGGCAATCGCGCACCGAATCGTGAGCGATCATCGCGGCAAGATCATGGTCGGTGATAGTCCACTCGGCGGCGCCCGATTCAGTGTTGAATTGCCGATATTGTCCGAAGACTAGTTCGAATTCAGCGCTGCGACCACTCGCCGGAAATCCATGCCGCGTTCGGCGAAGTTTGGGTACATGTCGTAGCTCGAACAAGCAGGGGAGAGCACAACTGCTTGTCCCTCTTGGGCGATCTCACGGGCCCTGGCGACAGCATCGCTCATGTTGGCCACGACTTGTACGGGGTAGCTCACATCGAATTCTTCGGCCGCCTTTTGTATGATTGGCGCGGCTTCTCCTAAGAGTATGAGTCCGGTTGCTACTTCGGACAAAACCGTGAACATGTCATCGTACGACCCGCCCTTGTCAACACCACCGGCGATGAGCACGAGCTTGCGTGGAAAGCCTTTCAAACTGGCAGCAACTGCGGCAACGTTTGTGCCTTTGGAGTCATCGAAGTACTGAATACCCTGCGCGTCGGCAACTAGCTCCATACGGTGCTTCTGTGGGGTGAATGCGCGTGCTCCCTGGCGAATGGCGGATGGCGCAACTCCAGCCAAACGAGCGCACAGATACGCGGCCATGGCGTTTTCCATGTTGTGGTTGCCAATGATAGGCAGGTCCGAGATTGGGTAGTGCTCCACTTGGCCGTCGATGGCGATGAGCAGCTCTTGCTTGTCGTGGTCAATGCTTGCGCCCAATGCTGGTGAGGCGTCTTGGGTCGAATCAAAGAGGTGAACGGTAGCCGGAGAGAGAGTGGCACCTTCGATTGTCCGGGCATCACAGGCGTTGGCGATTGCGTGGTCGGCTTCACCGAGCCACTGATAGACGCGGGTTTTCATCGAGGCGTAGACTTCTAAGGTTCCGTAGCGATCGAGGTGATCAGGGGTGATATTTAGACAGGCCGCTATCTTCGGACTAAAACTAGTACAGGTTTCCAGCATGAAGCCTGCGACCTCGACGACAATGAGCCCGCTTTCGCAGTTGGCCTCGTGAGAGACGGCGTCGATCATCGGATGGTTGCCTAGGTTGCCGCCACAAAAGGTCGGACGTCCGGATGCTTCACATAACGAGCCTGTGAGTGCAGTCGTAGTCGATTTGCCATTGGTCCCAGTGATTGCGATGAGAGTGGCGCCTGGGTGCAAGAAGCGATACGCAAGCTCGATCTCTGCAATAACTTCGACACCAACATCGCGTGCTGCGCGAGTTGCGTCGAGTTCGGGAACGCCCGGACTCATAACGATTAGATCTGCGTTACAGAATAGTTCTGTGGTGTGTCCTCCCAGGTCGAGTGCGGAATCATCAAGTTGCGCGATTTGTGATTGCAGCTTTTCTTCCGCTTTGCCATCACTGATTGTGACCTTCGCCCCGCGCCCAGAACAGAAGTTCGCAACAGCGATTCCGGTTTGGCCCAGTCCAACGACGACTATTTTTTTGTCTGTGAGATCCACGAGCTAGACATACAACGCTATCGCGCCGAGTGCTATTTCTCGGGCGCTTCGTTCAGGGCATCGGATATCATGCCGCCACGCATGTTCAAGAGACTTGATCGTGAGACATAGCCAGATTTAACGTGATTCTAGTCACTTAGAGAACCAGTTAACCCCGGCCCAGACACCATTGAATGGTAGTGTCTGGTGTAGAACCCCAGAAATGAGCGGCAACGCCGCGTAGAGACTCACTTAGACTAGTGGAGAACGACATTGAAGAGCAGTACTCAGATCCAATCTATTTTCCTTTCCCTTGCAGTTAGCGCCGGACTTTTCGCCTGTGATGATGGTGATGATCCTGCAACCGGAGATGGCGGCAGTCTGATCGATGCTGGACCACCGGCGGACGCCGCAATTCCGAAGCCATACGAGTTTTTCCCAGTGAGCGGAAACGTCGTCGAGTATTTTGCCGCAACGGAAGATGTTATCGTGGCAAACGCAACGGTGAATACCGAAGGACTTCGTCCACAGATCGATGCTACAGCGACTGCTGCAGGCGAGTACACCATGGACATTTTGGCGGACAGCCTCTTCTTTTTGACCGCAGATGCAACTGGATTTGTGCCATCGAGAAGCACACCGATTCAGATGCTCAAGACTCCGATTGTCCGTACTATCTTTGTCGCGTCTGAGGCGGGCGTCGCTAGTCAGTACTCTGGAGCCGGCGTAACAGCCGTCGCTGGAGATGGCATCGTGATGGTAGTACTCACACAGCCGGACGGACTGGCAGCTGTTGGTGTACCAGTCGCAGATGTAACATTGACCGCAATTGCTCAGCCGGGAACTCCTATTGGGACTTCGTACATGGTGGACGTTGGGACAGGAAACCTCTCGCCAACCGGGACGACTCCCATGAGTGTGGCGGACAAAAATGGTGTTGCGAAGGCAGGGTTTCTCAATGTTCCCGCCGGTGAATACAACGTCAACGTAGTCTTGCCGGACAGCCTGGGAACACAAACGATTTTCATCATCGTTCCGGCAGGAGGCGCGTCCTTCGTGCTTTCCTCGCTAAATGGCGAAGGCCGCGGTGCTCCAACTCGAGTCTTGGATCCGACAGTGAAACTTGGATTTACCGAAGACATCTACCCGATCCTTCAAATCTCAGCAGTTGGCGGCGACGGTTGCGCAGTTTGTCACGACGCATCTCATCCGCTGAACTACACTGCCGGGCCGGAGGCTACTCTCGCTCTGTTACAACTAGATGCGATGGATCCCGTCGAACCGCGATTGAATATGGATTCGCCAGAAGATTCGCCCTTCGTGCTCAATCCTGTATATGAGGACGTGCCCAACCATCCAAACGTATTTTGGACGGTTAACGCCAACCACTACAAGGGGATCGTGGCTTGGATTGCGCAGGGAGCAGCACTGCTCCGCGAAGACGCTGTTATTCCGAACTAGCGATAGGTCTGGTGTTAGGGGCCGGAAAAGCCTTAGGGTTTAACGGCCTCGATCGTCGCAGAAACGACGTAGTCTTGCACGTTGCGGCCAGGAGCCCAATCTCGAATAAAGTCGCGTGACTCATCTTTGGGCTCGATCTTCACCTCAGTAAAGCCTGCATCCTTCATCATGCGCTCAAGAGCGGCGATGTCGATGGCACCAGCCATGCAACCTGCGAGCAAGTCTTTGTCGTTCTTCATCTCCTCGGGAAGTTCAGCGGTTGCTACCACGTCCGAGATGGCCAGACGGCCCTTGGGCTTGAGGATGCGGAAGGCCTCGGTAAAGACCCTCGCTTTGTCCGGAGACAAGTTGATAACGCAGTTGGAGATAATGACATCAGCAGTGTTGTCCGCCACTGGCATGTTCTCGATTTCACCTAGGCGAAATTCGACGGTCTGATACTTTCCCTTAGAGGCGTTCTTGCGGGCTTTTGAGATCATCTCAGGGGTCATGTCGATGCCAATTACTTTGCCACTCTCGCCAACCTCAGGGGCTGCCAAAAAGCAGTCAAAGCCACCGCCAGAACCGAGATCAACCACCACTTCCCCCTCTTTGAGCGAGGCGATAGCACGCGGGTTTCCACAACCAAGACCCATGTCTGCGCCTTCCGGGACCTTATCAAGGTCGCCTTCACTGTAGCCGAGGCGTGTGGAAATGAGGCTATTGATCTGACTGTCGTCCGAGACACCACAGCAGCTGGCAGGCACTCCTTCACTGGTTTCCTGGTTGCTCGCTTGTGCGACTTTCTCGTAAGACTCTCGAATGCCCTGGCGGATGTTATCAGCATCGGCTGCGTTGGTTTCGGTAGAAGAAGTAGAGGGGCCGCAACAATTTTTCTTGGTCATAGTAGATTCCTTGGTAGCGTTAGAGAGCGCGAGCGAAGTAGTTCGAAAGGGATGTCAGTACCGAGGGCTCAACCCAGCACATCACTTGCTTGCCTTTTCGCTCCATCTCAATCAGACCCGCTCGATTGAGTTCTTTGAGGTGATGCGAAAGCGTCGAAGGGGCGATGTCGAGTTCTTGTCCAAGCTGCCCAACAGAGCGTGTAGCCTCGTTTATCGAGCAATGTGTCCCCGGCGAACAGCAACTTGTGAGCTGTTCAAAGAGGGCCAAACGATGAGGATTGGACAAGGCTTTGAAGAAGAGAGCAAAGCGCTCTCTCTCGATTCCAATATTCGACATATTTCGAACTGTAGGTTTGATTGTAGTGAAGGGCAAGGGGAATCGAGAACGCAGTCTCTATCTACTTGTTTTTATGAGGTATTCTTGGGTGTCAGCTTGCGCCTAAGATAGGGATACACAGCAAGCTACTCACTGGCCGGGACTACTCGGTGACTCCAAACTCAACCAGGGTTTGGAAGTACCCAACGAGAATTTCACGATGAGGAATTCGATCTGTCATGGAGGCTGGCATTGTGTCTTCAGGAACTGCACCTGTTGCGAGCTCCCATTGCCAGTGATTTCCTTCGGCAACCGGACCAACTACTTCTAGTTGGGCAACCGAGTCTCCAAGGCTCTGGTTTTCTAGTCGAACTTGCATATCATTGTACGGGAGTTGGCTGTTAATTCTTCCCAAATGGGAATGAAACAGAGCATTGGACGGAGGTAGGTTCGCCGACGTATCTGAGATCACACTACGGAACGAATAGTAGAGTGCATGCTGGGGAAGTTCTGATGAACGCTGAGCCCAGAAAGTATCAGATGTATTGGTGGTGAGTGATTCGATTCCAGGTAGATGCCTTAGGAAGAATTCTCTTAGGTTCGGGGCGTCCGATACTTGATCTTCCGCAGCGATGAATTGATTTAGGGTGCCAACGGGAACTCCCATCCCTTGTGCCATTAATTCAAGGAGGAAATCGCTAGGAATAGGTGAATCGGCTAAGGCTGATTCGCACAGTGGAGCGATGAAGTCGTTGTTGCAGGTTTCTGAAAATTGGCCAACAACATTGCTGAGTAGCGAGGCTCCAACATCAGCTACTTCAGAGCCATGCGCTGCCGAGTTCATCACCAATACGGAGCGCACTCGCTCTCTGATGTCCGGTTTGTTGACAAGGGTTGTAAGTGAGTTGGTAGCTCCTTGCGAATACCCTAGTGTATGGAGGGGAATATTCCCAAACTCCTCACTTAGGGCAGCAGCTGCAATTTCTCCCTGGTCTGCATTAATCGATGGCTCTACAAAACTGCCTGTTTCTACGCGCCGGACATGAAAACAAGAGAGTGCAGACTCGATAGCCTGTGCTTGTTCTGAGAATTCATCGCGCTCGGTCAGGCGAACGACACCTGGAAAAATGAGTAGCCCCTGAGGATTGTCACTATTGCAGAGCTCTGTCGTTTGCGGGGCATGCTCAAGGAGTGCCAAAGGAAATGCTCCTTCTTCGTAAGAGGGGAAATGTTCTGATATGACGCGCTGTGCTTGCTTGGCGTAATCGGTGGGAGCTGGCCTTGAACCAAGCTCGGTTAGTACGTTGTACACAAGTAATGACATGGTGCGCTCACGAAGCAAGTATCGATACACAGGATCTCTTCGGGCACTATCGGCGTCATCGAGTAGAGCTTTGCGAGCCTCAGCAATTGCAGACTCCCAAGCAGAGCGAGCATTCTCTTGGTCAACGCTAGACGACGAAGTAGCGGACAAACGAGCCAGTTGGTCGGCGGTACGTAGTGACACACACAGTGGGTCGTTAGCTCGAGCCGTTGAGCAAACATCATCCACCGATTCGAGTGCGCTCACCTGTGAAAGAGGAATCACTGGACATTGTCCGAGCCACGAAAACAGAGGCGAACAAAGAAAGGAGTCGGACTTGTCCGAGTTTAGCTCCTGGCATCCCCCGGCCAAGACAGCCTCTGCTTGTTTTTCGTAGGAGCCAATACATCCTTCAGGGGGGTAGATTGCCTGCACACCGGTACATTCCTGAACAAGGTCAATTGCTTCTTGGCACAAATCGGAGTCTGAACTGGTACATGCGGCCGCAAACAATATCGGGAGTAAAACGAGACGGGGACTAGGGGAGTAAGTCATACACGCGATTAAAGCATATCTCATGCCACCGTTTACGTTCTCCTAACTATCTGAATGTATTGAGAAACCATTTCGGGTTGACTAGGTTCACGCGAAACTCGAATAGCCACCCGTGAACAACTGCCTACTCCAGTCTCCAGCCACTCT
>JAESTW010000215.1 GCA_016763395.1 Kofleriaceae bacterium | reverse complement strand
GGTGCCACTCCTGCCGAGACCTGCACGGTCAAGCTCAGAACTGCGGCGATAAGTACTCTAAGGGGAGTTAGGTAGAAAAGTCCGATGACACCCGGAATCGTTGTGCAATCGTTGTTCAGCCACAAAAAAAGGGCACCTAGGTTGCCCTAAGTGCCCGTACTCGGTGGAGATAAACGGGATCGAACCGTTGACCCCTTGAATGCCATTCAAGTGCTCTCCCAGCTGAGCTATACCCCCTGAGTGGGTTCTAATTAACAATTGCCGGGTTAGGGGTCAAGCGGGATGGGCGAAAACGACGTTTTGAGTCCTCAAAGCGGGCGTTTGTGAACTTCGAGGACGCAAACCGGGACGCGCTAGCTCTTGCGGGTTTGCGCGAAGTGCACGAAACCGGGGAAGTGTCGTCCGAGATAGCCTGCGACTTTACCGTGGCCGGTGAATACAAACTCGCGCTTGCGGCGGGCGATGGCGCCGACCATGACCTTGGCTGCTTTGTCGGTCGGCCACATCAGCTTTGCCGGACGCTTGTCTTTGCGCGACTCCAGGTAGGTCCCGCTGTTGTCGACACGGGCGATGTCACTTTCGACAAAACCCGGGTGGATGGTTGTGCAGCTCACACCACTGCCGTGCAATTCCATACTAAGTGTTTGTCCGATGGCTCGGACGGCGAACTTGGACGCGGCATAGGCGCCGGATTTGGGTGTCGAGAGCATGGCCATGACGCTTCCGACCAAGGCGAGTCTGCCGCGGCTCTTGCGCAGTTCTGGCAGTGCGTATTTGGCGGTCAGGGCCGAGCCAACGACGTTGACATCCAATTGCCGACGCCACTCTTCCCCGGTCAGGCTTTCGATTCGTCCGGATACGCCGAATCCTGCGTTGGCGATTGCGCAGTCGAGTTGTCCGTGATCGCCGATGATTGCGGCAACGGTTTTCTCCAAGTCCTCTTCGCTGGTGACGTCGCAGGGATAGACGCTGGCCCGCAGTCCCCGGGCGCCCAGTTCATTCGCCAGCGCTTCGAGCTTGTCCGCTCGTCTTGCGGACAAACATACGATAGCGCCTCGCTCCGCGAAATCTCGTGCTAGCGCCGCGCCGATCCCGGAACTGGAACCCGTAATCCAAACCACCTCATCGCGAAAGTTGTGCATACGAGCACTGTGCCTGCGAAAAAAGGGGGAAACAAGCCCTATGTGCTTATCCGATGTCTTGGTCTGGGTTGCAGGTTTGCAGTCCGTCGAGAATTCGGTCGACCATCCAATGCAGATGTTGCCTGCGCTCGCGGCGGTTGGACGCGGAGAGCGGGTCTCCTTCCCAGATGACGTCGAGAACTGGGGCGTAGTTGAAATAGGTGATGACCAGTCCGGCGAAGCTGATGTAAAACTGCCGGACATGCAAGTGACCATCGGACGTTATCGGGCCCAGTAGCTCTTCCACTCTGGTAAAGAGCAGGCGCATTCCACTGCGCAACATGGAGAGCCCCTCGGTGTTCGATTGCAGCTCGTGTTGCACAATTTGCAAGTACGGGTGATGGTCTTCCATGAAATCTAGGTAGGAGGTTACCAGTGCGTGCATTCGGACACGGGTGCTACCCTCAGAGGCAGGGGGGGCTAGAGCGGCTGCGTGCGCTTGGTAGTATTGCTCTAAGATCCGGTGCAACAGTCCGGCTTTGGTGTCGAAATAATAGAAGAGAAGTGCTTTGTTGACGCCCGCTCGCTCGCTAATGTCTCGGACACTCACGGCGGCAAATCCTCTTTCGGCAAAGAGCTCTTTGGCCGCCTGGAGAATTTTCTCAGCGGAGGCGTTGCCCTCTTTTTTGCCCTCTCTCGCTTCTGCTTTCGACATGTGGTTGACCGTTTGTACCAAATCACTGACATCTAAGCACTTGATTTTGTAAAATAAAATCAGGAGTGAAACGGGCGTTGACCGTTCGGTTAATAATTGTTATCCATTCCTTCTCAATGAGAGAGCGCCCATCATGAACATACTGGCTCTAGCGCCAATACTTTTTATCGCCGTTACCGTGCAAACGACTGCCGGCTTTGGATCGGTCATGATATCGCTTGCCATTGGCACCTTGTTTTGGCCGGTCGGGTTGCTCTTGCCGATCGTCGTGTGCATGTCGATGGCTCTGAGTGCTTACATCTTGCTTCGGCAATGGCGAGACGTTGACTATCCGTTTCTTCTAAAAACGATTTTGCCCTTGATGGGGCTGGGCATTGTTGCGGGCTTTCTGTTGGCTCCGTACTTTAGCCCGGACAAACTGCGAGTGTTACTCGGGGTTATCGTCACCGCCGCGGCACTGCGCGGTCTCTCGCAGATGCTATCCAGTCAATCCAAGGACGCAGTCCGAAACCCCATTGTGAGTTGGCTTTGGATCGCCGGCGCAGGTGTCGTTCACGGGCTCTTGGCTACAGGTGGTCCGCCGCTGGTGTACGCACTGGAGGGAGCGAGACTTGGCAAGGCGAAGTTTCGCAGTACTCTGGCGGCTGTTTGGCTCGTTTTAAACTTAGTACACGTGGTGCGCTTTGTGCGCAGCGGCGCGATTGCCACTAGTGATTTGCCCCTCTATGCCTCACTTTTGCCTGTGCTCGTGCTGGCCGTAGTCTTGGGAGAATTCTGTCACTCGCGGGTGAGCGAGAGGCATTTTCGTTTTACGGTATTTCTATTGTTATCGTTGGCGGGAATGTTGCTACTATTGCCATTCGTGGTGAATTGGTGACAGCAATGGGAGGCAATCGATTGAGAGTGGTGCTGGTTGCCGCCCTCGGAATGACCCTAGTGGGCGAAGTAGCTGCGAGACCGTGTGGCGGCGCTGCGGCTGCGGCATTGCGCTTGGACGTCACCCGAGCTCGGCAGTGGAATTGGGGCTGGAGCCTGACTCTTGGCGCGTCCGCTGTCGCTGTCGGTGGACTGGCGTATTACACCGATGATGCGAACATGCGCTTGGCATTTGGGCTTACCGCAACCAAGTCATCGCTCGGGGCGCTTAAGCATGCCCTCTTTCCGATTCGAATTGAAGGGCCTAGCGAAGGCTGTACAGACTTAGAGAGAAAACTGCGGTGGGCACGCAGCAGAGAGCAAAAGAGCCACAACTGGTTTGCTCATGCCTCGGGGCTTGTTCTCAATATCGCGGGCTTTTTGTACATCGGCTACGCCACTGATGATTGGCTTCTGGCGACCCGTAGCTCGGTTGTCGGCTTGGCGACCGGCGAACTTATTATTTACACCTCGCCCAATTCTGTCCGGTCGGGAGATTTTCTCGGAACAGGTATTTCTCTTATTCCCATGATAGGCAGCGATCGCCAAGGGATATTGCTAGGCGGAGAATTCTGACCAGAGCTTGCGCAGCGCGTCCGGGCCCATGCTTCGAAAGAGTGCTTGATTGCGAGCAGGGATTTTCTCGGTGGCTCCGTGGCTTGCAATCGCCGCACTCAAATCGGCCTCCCGCAAAAGATGCAAAGTAGGGTAGGGCGAGCGATTGGTGAAATTCGCAGGATCGTCAAACTCGGTATCCTGAAATTGGTAGAGCGGATGAAAGCTGGCAATTTGGTAGACGCCGTCGTAGCCCGCCGCGCTGAGGATGTCTTCGCAGGCAAATAGATGCTCTAGGTAGTCCTCGAAGCTCTCCAAAGTATCGCGGTAGATGAGCAAGGTGGTAGCAAGCTGAGCGTCGCTGTCGAGTATCTGAAACTCCGAGAGCAGTTCACCGGCATGGGATTCTCTGTCATTGGCCTCGGACACGCGATAGCGAATCCGCTCTGTCGCAAACTCGGAACGCGCGAAGGGGCAAAGATTGAGCCCGATGACGACGGTTTCAAGCCAGCGTTTTGTCCGATCTGTAGGTGAAGCGCTCATGCCCGAAGTACCGCCAGAATTCCGATCGCGAAAATGGCCAGAAGCACCCACGCTGTCATGCTACGAGTCCCCGTGTTGCGGGTCAACGGCTTGCGACTCACACCGGCTACCATGCGCGTGCAACTGAGACAGATAACCCGTTTGCCGCTAGGATCGGTGACCAAGGTACAGCAATCTCCGCAGACCATTCCATGACACGCAGCACAGGGGCCAACCGCGAGGCGTTTTTGGCACTCGACGCATTGGCTCTCGCCATCTTGCTCATGTTGTTGAAGCTGTCCCATGTACCTTTGTCCAGTGTACTAGGTTCCTAGTCTACGCGAATGACGATCTTCTC
>JAESTW010000214.1 GCA_016763395.1 Kofleriaceae bacterium | reverse complement strand
TTCATTCCGTGAGTCGCCCATACAGTCGTGGCTGCTGCACTTTGAAAACATCCCGGGTGCCGATTTGGTTGATGACATCTACCTCGCGATGACACTAGAAATTGCCTAGCTGTTGAGTGCCACTGACTTCAAACCCGACTAGTCATCCATCCATGCACGGGCTGGAAACAACATAAGGGACAGATGGTATCAGTAGGCCGAATCGGTTGAGCCCAGTTCATGCCGATACTGAGGATTTCTCCCGGAATACCCCCGAAAATATGGCACGCTAGGCGCACATGATGCGACCTCAATCTGTAGCGACATACATGATGGCAATGTGGCTACTGGCATGTGGCGATCCGACGATTCATCTTCCTGGTGGAGATCCCGCCAACTGTGACGGGGTGATTGTCGGTGATCTTTGCGTGCAGCCTGGCGGCAGTGGCGAGGGCAGCAACTGGCACCCTGATGCTGATGGCGATGGCGTGGTTGGCGATAGCGATGTGTGCCCGCATATTTACGATCCCGCCCAGAGCGATTCTGATGGGGATGGCGTGGGAGACTTTTGCGATCCCGACTTTGCTCCGCCGATCGAAGGGGATGTGGTCACAGATTTGCGCGCCGAACATGTCACGCCCTACGGCGGATGGTTCACGATGCGCTCGCCCCAAACGACGCAGTATGGAAAAGACTTTTTCTTGGCTTGGAGTACGAGTCGGGATGATGTTGCAAGCGGCGGCTCAGTTACGAGTCTCGGCAATGACCAGAAACGAGAATTTCGGAATTTTACCTACTTCGGCAACAAACTGCTTCGTCCCGAAATCGTCACGAGTATGGAACCGGACACGACCTACTATGTCTCGGTCACTGCAATTGATGACAACGACCAACTCATCGATCAAGTGAGCAATGTCGTCGAAATTCACACGGCAAGAGCTCCCAACTTGTCCGGCTTGGCGGGGCATCCTCGGACCATGGCCAGCCAAGAACAGCTGGATGCAATGCGCGCTCGCAATGATTCTGGTGACGCGCGATTTTCCAAATGGAAAGGGATTATGGGCTCTGCCGCACTGGACGCGGCGGGCAATGCGGACTCAGAAGAGTTCGAGTTGTGTATCTCTGCGGCACTACTCTTTCACGCCACTGGTGAGCAGCGTTACAAAGACGCTGCCGGGGCGTTTATCGATGACATGCGCTCGTATTGGTCGTCGAGCAGTCTCGGTGGTAACCAACTTCGCTGGGCCGACTCCAGTTTGGCAATCTGTGTTGATTTGATGTGGGACGAAATGTCGCAAAGTGAGCGCAATACCGCCGTAGATGCGTTTTTGGAAGACGACGAGGAGGTGTCTCAAGATCGCTATGCCGACACAGATGAGTACGCCAGCATCGCCCGAAGTTGGGTCGTGGACGGTTTGGTCGCGTGCCAAGCTAGTGGAATTGACGCTTCATTGTCCGAGCGCGGCTGTGCTGTGTTGGAAAAAGGATTGCGTTCCTTCTTCGGTGTGCAATTGGTAAAAGCGCGCCGGGACCAGGGCTTCTTCGCCCAGTCAGGTGGCAACCTGCCAGACGGAATTGGCTACGGATGGGGGACCTCCAAATATTGGATGCACACTCTGCAGGCTCTCAACAACGTGGGGGCTGGAGTTGGCGAATATACCACTTGGGTGTGGAACAACTTTAAATCATTGGCTCTCTACTCGCTAACTCCAACCGGACGTGGCTACGCAACCTTTGGTGATCTGGACGCGTACGACAACTTTGATATCGAGCCCAACAGCCACCCGCTTTTCTATTATGAGGCGGGGCTTGTGGCGATGCAGATGGGGCTCTTGGCACAAGCTGGACTCAGTGCAGAATCCCAGCATGCCGCGTGGCACTTAGATCAGGTCTTTCCCGAAAGAGACTATGGGTTTTCCTGGGCAATTCTTCTTTTCGATGGTGATGATCAACTGCGCAAAGACAATACCGGATTGCCGACTTCGTACTACGACTCGGGAATGGGCATGTTTTACGACCGGACAGGCTGGGCGGAGGATGACTCGTACTTTGTGTTCCGCGCTGGCTGGAGCGGTGTCGACCATAACCACGAAGATTTGGGCAGCTTTCAGTTGTACCGAAAGGGAGTTTGGCTGACCCACGAGGCACTTGGTTACGATGGCCCCTCGTCCAGGGCAAAAGGGCATAACGTGCCCCAGCTTGAGATAAGCTTCGAAGACGACGGTTCCCGTATCGGACAGTTTTCCCAAGATGCCGAAGGTAGCGCGCCGATTCTTGGCGTGAGCTCTAGCGAGTTTCACTCCTATGTAGCAGCCGACCTGCTCGGCGCATACACCTCCGGCCGTTATCACAGCTTCCTCTACCAAGGCGTAGAAAGGCATGTTCTGTGGATCAAGGCGAGTGATGCCAACGGCGATGACAGAGTCTTTGTTTACGACATGATAGACAGTACTGTTGGCGAGACCGGACAAACGCGCGCTTGGCAAATGCATTTGGATTCCGGGGCGAGCATCGATGGCGCAAGAGCAGAGTTTAGCGCTGGAGACTCTGTGCAAGTTGACTTGGTACACCCAGCTGGGCTGACTATTGAGTACCAGGCGTCCGAAGGATCCCATTCAAACAACCCGGGGCAGGTGTACACCAGCCGACTCTTCGCCGACGCGCAAAGTGCTGAGGAGCAGTTGCGTTACCTCTCGGTGGTTCGAGCGTCCGACTCTGGTACCTCGATTCCGAATGTCGCGGTGTCTAGCCCGACGGTGGTGGGAGTTCTCAATGATGGCGATCTAGTGCTCTTTCCTCGCAATGCCAATTCTTCTGATTTAGAAGAACTCTCAATCGACGTGAACGGAAGCGTCAACAATGTTTGGTGGACGGGACTTGAGCACGATGCGAATTACAGCGTGTCGAAGAATGGCTCGACCTATTCGGTTCGCAAAGGCGGCAGTCAAACGAGCGATGCTGCGGGTGTTCTGATTACTGGCGCTTAGTGTCCCTGCGCTTGCCGCCTCGGAGCTGCCTCAGAATGCGCGGTCACGATTTCCTATCGTGAGGATTTCGAATCTCGTGTAGTATCCGGTGGTGGCGATTGCAGTTTGGTCTCGGCGGCTTTTTCTGCTTTCTTGTCCGTCTTGCGCTGTACCCGTTGCGCATTCAAAAAGCGCCAGACGGGACGGGCTGTAAGTCCTCCCAACGCGTAGGCAATCAAGATTGGACCGGCCAATGTGATCTGTCCACCCCACGCCAAAAAGCGCAAGTCCACATCTTGTAAGTTCTGCACAATAAAAACGCAGAGCAGCGCGATGAGCGCCATGGCAAAGAAGAACGCAATTTTTTTCTTCATGGGTATATAGTCACAATCAATCCCGCGGTGAGATAGTTAGACCTGGGGTATTTCGAGTGCATTTCTAGCTGTTGCGATAGCCTGTGTGAGATCTCGGCTACTCAGCTATCGCCGTGATTGGACGCATCAGTGCAGTTGCAGGTAGGGTCATGCCATGAATTTGTCATCAGACATGTGGATTCCCCCAAGCCCACGCAAGTCTTCCGGCGTGCCTAAAATTGTTGCCCTTGGCGGCGATGGTATCGGCCCGGAAGTTGTCGAGGCGACTCTTCGCTGTATCGAGGCTTGCAAGGTTTCTTTGGAAATTTCTCGCCCGATTCATGGCACTGCTGCGGTCGAAGACTCAGGCAACCCTTTGCCTGATGAGACCAAGCGAATCATCGACGGCTCGGACGCTGTGCTCTTGGTGCCATCGATACCAGTATCGGCAACGCCAAGGCCGCACTTCTCTACTTGCGCTTTGACCTGGCCATGTACGCCAACCTGCGTCCGGTAACCAGCGTCGATTGCATTCCGTCGATCATCGGAAGCGGCAAGACCAACTTGGTAATTGTCCGAGAACTCACCGAGGGCACGTACCCCGGACGAGAAGGGCAGATTGCTGATCTCCGGGGAAAATGGCCAGATTACAAGGACCGCCGCGGACAAGGGTTGCCAGAAGAAGGAGCCTTTGCTTTACGTATCATCACGCCGAGCGCTGTTGAGCGAATTGTAAAATACGCGATCCGGTTGGCAAAGCATCGCAAAGCCCAGGGCTACAGCCGCGGACACGTCAGCATTGTGCACAAAGCCAATGTCTTGCAAACGACAGACGGACTCTTTCTCGACATCTGCCGCAAGCACCTCGAAGAGAGCGGTCTCAGCTTCGATGATATCTACGTTGACGAAGCCGCCCGGCGTCTGGTTGCCGAGCCCGAGAACTACGATGTTATTGTGACCTCCAACCTCTTTGGCGATGTCTTGTCCGACGTCGCGTCCGAGGTCATGGGCGGAATGCCAATGGTACCCAGTGCCGCAGTGGGAGCCACAGGAGCCTACTTCGAGGCTTGCCACGGCAGCGCACCGGACATCGTTGGCACCGGCAAAGCCAACCCAGCCGCTACCATCTTGAGCGGCGCAATGATGCTCAGCTATCTCGGCGAGAGCGAAGCGGCACAGAGGCTTATCGATGCCACTCTAGGCGTAATTCGCAGTGGTACCAAGACCGCCGATCTAGGTGGTAGCGCCACCACAGACTCGTTCACAGACGCAATTGTCGCTCGATTGAGTTAGCAAGAGCGAAATCGCGTGCTATGGTTCCCGCACTTTGGTGGGTAGGTCTATAGTCACGCGGGTTTCTCCGCAGCGAATTACTGTGGCTGTAAATGGGAAGGCTCGTTTGCAAGTGCAGGGGCGCGGCCATGGTTCCCTTAAAGTCGGTGGCGAGCGCCGTTGGGTTTGGGGCGAATTCGATGAGAGTTTTTCTGTAGTCATTCCCAAGGCCGAGAACATTAAGATATCGGTTGCTGGTTTTGGGGGCTTCGCTCAGGCGAGTGTAGATTGTTCTGCAGTCACAGATATTGAGCCGCCGACAGCAATGCAGAGGCTACCGCGCTTGCGAGTAGGCGCCGTGATTCCTCCGATTCGCTCGCTGCGAGTGCGGGGATTTCGCATGCCTACGATTGTTCGGCTATCTACCATCGCTTGCGTATCCAACAACGTTCACGCTTCTACCAACGTTCACGCTTCCCAAATCGGCAGCACACCGGACGACGTTCCGGACACAGCTCCAGACAGAGAGAATCAGGGTAAACCATGAGTGAAGAATCAGAGCAGTCGTCGTCTTTCGCGCTTCAGCCGCGGGCAAGAGAAGAGGGCCCCAAGCCCGGCGTCTTTACCCGTTTTCTTTGGTATTGCGCGGGGGCAGATGCAAGCTTGCTCAAGCGTTGTCCGGTCTCCGATTGGGTGAAGTACCAGGGCATTGGCGGCATCGTTTTGGCGACGACGCTATTGGCCTTCGTGTCCGCCTCCTACGCTTTCTACACGATATTTAGTCCGAAGACAGACACGGCATTGGCGGCCAGTCTCGATATGCCGACTGCCATTGGCTCTGTGCTTGCTGGTCTCCTGTGGTCCCTCGTCATTTTCAATATCGATCGCTTTATTGTCTCGAGTACGGGCAAGGGCGATGGCACTGAGAAAATCTCTTGGCAAGAGCTTCAGCAGTCCATGCCGCGCCTTATCATGGCGATTATTATCGGTGTGTGTATTAGTGCTCCACTGGAGATTCGAATTCTCAAGCCCGAAATCGATGCGCAGCTTGAGCTTGAGCAAAACGAGTACTTGGCAGAACTGAATCAAAACTCCGAAGGACTGATTCAGTCGCGCAAAGACGAGTTGGTGGGCAAGATCGACAAGAGCCAAGAGAACCTAGATGAGAGGCGTGGCTACTTTGAGAGTCGCCGACTAGAAATTGGCAAGCAACGTCGATTGCTGGAGCTTGAGGCAGAAGGCAAGACCTCTAAAGGTGTGGCCGGACGCGGTCCTGCCTGGCGCGACAAGAAGGAGAACCTCGACAAGATGGAAGTCGAGTTGCAAGGCGATCGGAAGAACCATGAGGAGAAGGCGGCGATCTTTGTCGCGGACATGGACCGCTGGAAGGGCGAACTCTCGGAGTTGGCTACCGATTTGGCGGCTGCCAAAGAAAGCAATCGCCGGCAAGCTCGGCACCTCGATGGTTTGATGAAGCGTATCCACATCTCGCACGAGATAGGTGGCATCGTTCCCTGGGCAATCTTGCTCTTGCTTCTGGCAGTCGAAACCGGACCGATTTTCTTCAAAATGATGCTGGTCTCGGGCACTTACGACTACATGCTGGAGAACGCCAAACGGGTGTCCGTGGCACGCCTTGGGATCGAACAGGATGCTCAGGTGTTTATTAGCGAAACCGGAGAGGAAATTCGCATCGATACCTTCCACGAGGTCAATGCTGTTCTGTCTGAAGAACGTCGCCGTATTGCGTCCGAAGCGCGCTTGTCCGAGGCGGTTCACAAACGATTTCGATCCGAGATCGAGGGTGAAATCTCAGAAGGCGAAGACTACAAGAAGTACATCGAGCCATCCTGATGCCAGCATCACACGAAACGATACTTTCGCTGGTGGGCTACGACAAGGACCTATTGTCGGGTATGCACGATCGCGCGCGCGGCTCCTTGCGAGCTGCCGGGATCGCCTGGCTCGGCGCGTGTGTGGTCTTGGGCGTGTCCGCTGCCTACGCCGCCTACTTGGTTGTTCCGAGCCCAATTGCGCCCGCGTTACTTGGGCCTGGCATCACCCTGCTTATGGTAAATCTCTTGCGGATTCTTACCGCCGGTGGCGGCTGCTCGCTGCGCAAGTCCTTGTCCGACGCCGAGGAAGTAACGTCAACGTATCGGCCAAGCCTGATTCCAGCTGCGGTATTTGGGGTGATGGCGGCTCTACTAAGCCAGCCTGCGCAACTCGCTTTCTGGCCGGGGCTCGATAAAGAAGTGGCAGTACACCGAGCTGAAATGATAGCGGAGCACGAAGCTGCAGCAGTCGAGCTTGGCGTCGACCCGGAGATTGCGAATGAAGCACTCATGTCCGCAGGCTTTCCTATCTTTCGTCTTAAGAGAATCTGGCAGGAGCCCAAGCGCGCTCTTCGTTGGACAGCGCTGATCTGTATGCTGGTCCTCTTCCCGGCCTTTTGGTCTCAGTTCTTTGCGCTCAAGGCCCGCCGTTCGT
>JAESTW010000213.1 GCA_016763395.1 Kofleriaceae bacterium | reverse complement strand
TTCATCGGACTCGTACATCTGAGTCTCGGTATTGGGATCGATTAGATAGGGTACCATCACCTTGCCGCCAGCCTCTTTGAGCTGGTCGCGGCGCTCACTGTTCTTTGCGACATTCCTGATACGGCAATCTAAGTCAAGTTCGCACAGGGCCTCACGGACTTTTCGGCAATAGGGAGACGCCTCAAAATTGTAGAGTTCCAATAACTCTGCTGGCTGAGTTGTCCGGGCATTGCCCGACACCGTAGAGCCCCGCCAACGAACTGCACTGGCGACAATGGCGCTAACGGTATTGAGGGGAGAGAGCAGCTTTCCGACTCCATTCCGACCAATTCCGTAGGTATTATAGAGATAGTCTATGATGTCTTCGGACTCGTAGAGAGCGGTGTCAGTGTTGGGGTCAACGAGATGGGGAAAGCTGTTTTTCTTGCCCTCGCGCGCGAAATTCTCCCGGTGGTGCGAACCTCTAGCACTCGCTCGTGAGACGTACTCCAAATCGAGTTCGGACAGCACTTCACGAACCTTTTTGCAAAATGGACATGACTCAAACTCGTACAGTTCCAAGGGAACTGCAGGCTGAAATTTCAATGCCTGCCGGACCTTCATGCCTCGTCCACCGCGCAACACCGACACTGCAAATGCACTAGCTGTATTAAGACTCATATCGAGTATTTCTCCGTCCGAGAGCCAAGAATCCCAAGAGCAGGAAGAAAAATGCAGTGCCAAGGCCGCTGCGAGAATTGCCGACGGAACAACCACCGGACTCGGCGCTGGTGAGTAGCATCGAGGAGACGCCCTCATTGCCCGCACTATCAGTCACGTGTACTTCGACGCGGTAGAGTCCTCCCCTGCCACTGAGATCGACTTCGTAGCTTGTCGTCCCAGGAGGAAGCTCGTAGGTATCGATGAGCTTGGCCGAAAGAGCATCGCTAGAGTCTAGAATTTTGTACACCTCTAACCGCGTTGGCATCTCAGCAGGCATCGACAAATCATCATTCATCGTCCATTTCAAGGTCACCGGACCTTCGTCCGCATCAACCTTTCGAGGACCGCTAAGAAGAGCTGTAGGAAGAATTCCATCTACCAAGATAGTGGCAATGGATGGCGATGGGTCAATATTGCCAGCCAAGTCAACGGCTGCCACTTTTACTTCGTAGGCTTTCGAGACTCCGAATTGTCCGATTTTGACTTCACCTGTAAAACTCACGGGATGAGTCTCACCGTCGACAGTGACTTCGTACTGCAAAAGTTCTGTTGCGACTTCAGCGTCTAGTCCGGTCATGGCAACGATCGCGGTATGCGGATTGACCAGAAAATCGGGGTAGGCTATCTGCGTGTCCGGTGAGGTCTCGTCATTCTTGGGAGCACGAAACACGTCCAACTCTGCAGACAAGTAGGCCTTATTGGTATTTAGCGTGCGCAGTACTACCGCGTAGTCCAAGGCGGCAAAAACAGCCCCAGTGAGAGGTATTGCTCCGATTTCTTCTATAATCGGTGGAAGAAGTCCGTTCTTGACCAGGTGGCGAATGCCTGCGATGTCAAACCCTTCGTCGACTGCAGTCCGCTCATCCTCAATTACGAGTTGCAGGATTTCGGCATCTTCGAGTTGAGCATATATTGTGTTGTCTTTGGGATTGACGATGATAAGAGCAGTTGCCTCGATACCGACTTCTACGTGAAGAGTATTGCGAGTTCCGTCCGGTCGGTCACCGTGGATATCGAGCAATATCCCGGACAAGTTGATTGCGAGCCGCGCACCATCTGCTGGTTTGGAAGTCAAACGAGGATAGTCGGTGAGCTTGGTCTCCATGGTAAAGGTCGTCCCGGCAGGAAATCCGGGTAACAATGCTCCGACCATTCCCAGGTCCAAGTCGACACCAAGCGCTGCGATACGCTGCTCGTCCAAACACATGAGACCCGTTCTCCAGAAGGAGTAAAATCCGTTGTTGACGAGTCCCAGGTTTACCGCCAAGCCAAGATGGCTGTTGGTTCCTTGCATATCTGGAGCTGAAGCTCCTTGCTCCGTTGCTGGTGGGCCCATGTCATATTCAGCCGTGCAGCGATTTACCTCAAAGGGAACGGGAAATCCGACGTTCGCAGTTACGCTGATGCCGCCGTTGGGGAAAAACAAGTCACTTATCGACGCGGAGACAAAGGGGCTCTCCATGCCCAAGCCACCCAAAAATCGTTGTAAAAATGGTCCGAGGCTTTCGCTCGCAATGTCGGAAATACTAGCAGCGAGAAAGTCGATGACCCAGGTTTCGCCAAACTCGATAGCGTTGTTGATGGCATCTCCAGTGAGCCCGCAACCCGCAAGCTGAAAGTTAAACTCCTCGGGCCGGACATCGAGTTCGACATTGCGAGTGACAACCTGAGGCTTGCCACCAACTACAGTGAGATCGTAGTCCAGTAGTGCGTGTCCGTTATCGACCGTCAGGGTATCCTGGCACGAGCCTGTCGCACAACCATCGACAGAAAGCTGTCCGCTGTACACAACAGAGAAAATCATCTCAACACGAATACGTGTCTCATTTACCAATGATATGTCCATCGATGCGACATCGATATTCATCACTGTGTCAGTCTGCGCAAAGTTCATGCAGCTGATAGAGCGCTCAATTGTTGGCGGAAAAAGCACCTTGGGAATGTAGCTGGGGGCCTGTTCTTCGACGACTTTCACTCCCGAATCGGAGAGAAACACTTTGACGTTGTGCTGTGCTTGCGCAGGTGAGCCTAGGACTCCGAGGCACGTGACAAGGGTGGAGAGTGTGATGAGGTTATTCATGGGATTCGGTTCTGAAAATGGGATGAAACTTCTGAGTACCGTTCAGTAATTCAGTTTCATCGGGTGCGGAAGGGAGCATTAGCACTGGAGAGAGCAACAACTATTCCAGAGTTGTTGTGGAGATCCCAAACTCCTATCTATATGATATCTCACATGGCATTGAGGAATTGCGGTATTGCCAGGGTCCAAACACACCAGTTGTGCCAAAACTGTTGGCTAGCGTAGCTTCCACTGCGGTCTCAAGTCCCAGTGCTCAATTCCGCCGTGCACCAGCTACGCAATATTTGCAGCCGCTTGGGGGTCTGGACTGCGACTTCCTCACAGAGTTGGTTTTCACTGCCAATTTGAGCTGCGCGTCCAGCTTGGTATCGAAGGAAATGGATGTGTTTTTGCCAGTCCTTGCCCTCTGCTTTTGCTAGCGATAGGGCGTCTACCATCTCGTCCAAAGGCTTCAAGGCTTGCAAGTACTCCCGGTGCTCTTTGCTTCCTACTACTTTTTCTAAATCGCCGTATTCGGAGTATTCACCGGCGGAGTGTCTCTCCGCACCCGTTGGTGCGGGATCGTGCATGCACAACAAGCTAACACTCCCTACAGCGATTCGTACTTCGTGTTTATTTCTTCGCGGGAGTCTCTCCTTGCCTGACTCGAGATCGTCCGGGGAGATACCGTCCGGGGAGATACCGTCCGAGTGCACATATTCCGAATCGCAGACATCCTCGTTCAGATGGTAGGTTGTGTCGCCATCCAGTACGTGCCAGGGGTGCCAGGCTTGGTTGTGTTCGCTATAGGGGTGCTTCGCCATGCGAACCATCGCCTCTCCATCGACTTCATAGCAGAGGTTGGGCTCTGTCCGGTAGTTGTACGACATTTTGAAAACCGACTTGCCCTCTTGGTTCTTGGGCAGGCCTTCTACGTCAAACATGGTGGTGTGAAACCAAGAAAGTGGGTTGCCGGACTTGGACAAAAGAGTTCTGTCGTGATGTAAGAACACTCGCCGGCTAAGATACTGGGGTGTAAGTACCCACCGCAAAGCGCCTTTTTCGTGCCCGCACGCCGCTAAGAACTCTTCGTCTCGCAACAGGAACTGTGTACCTCGAGCACGTCCGCCTTCAGCAGCGGCTACGATAACAAGCTCTGTCCCAACTGAGCATTCCACTCGCGCCGAAAAACCGGGAGGCTGGTACCAATGCACACCTTCGCCGACGGCTAACTCCCTTCCCTCTAGTAGCAAGGCGCCGCCTCCCCGGATTACGCTGACAATGCAGCCAAAGGCAGAGGGCAGAGCCAACCCACCTGGCTCGGGAAAGCGGACGCGTGTAAAATCGAGCCCTTCAGGACATTGATCGTGATGCAGTATTTCTGCGGTCTCAACTCCACTATCAGCATTCGCTACCCATGCATTGACGATGAAATTTTCCTTTTTCATGGGCGCACTATATCTTTTTGGAACTGCGCTTGTGCGGTGAATTGCATCTTTGAGAGACTGACACTCAGATGACTTCTCGCTTCTTCGCAACGGCCTCTGTGCTCTGCCTGTATGTGCTCTGCTTGTTCGTGTGGGGCCCTGCTTTGTTGAGTTGTGGCAGTCGACGTCCGTCAACCGGCGTGGGCACTACAGAAAAGACGCGCCCGATCAGCCAGACTCCAGAAGCTGACAGAAAGGTTCGGCCCAAGAGTATGCTGTGGTGGCAAGGGGCGGAGCCTGTGTGAGCCTCAGGTACCGTGGCACGAATGAGCCTAACTTGGGGGAGCGTGTATTGGTGTGATCTTCCTGGAGTTGTGGTGGACGCCAATCTACAAAATGACCTGGGCCGAATTGCTCGCTGCATTCACGATTCGGTGAACACTTTTCAGAAGGATCCATCACCGGACAAGCTTGGGGCTTTCTTGGCCGAAGCACATGACGCCGGCATCAACCCAGTTGCCTGTGGAGTTGTACGGAGAGACGCTCCGGTGACTAGTTATCACGGCAAGAGAGTTCTTATGGAGCGGCGAGTGCTACCGATTTCGTCGCCACTCTCTCCGGGTAAGACCACACTCATTCGATACCAATTCAGCTGCACAGACTGCATCGTCGCAGCTGAAACCACCGTAGAGCTATCGCTTTAGGCTTCAAAGCAATTGTACGCTAGTGTCCAAGGCGCTAGCTTCTGTTAACCCTCTTTAGGACTGATGATGAAACAACAACTACTCGATGCTCTAGCTCCCATTCTCGATTTTCTTGGCACGCTCAATCCTGGCGATGCCAACGCAGCCGAGACTCTCAACGAGAAGTTCCCAATCGCCGGACAGGAAATGACCTCCTTGGCCGAGTTATTGGCCACTGGCGTTGAAGAAGGTTGGCTCTGTGATCGCGCAGGAGGCCCAGGCGTCAGTTTCTCCCGCGTCACCAAAGCGGCGAATCCAGATGAGTTCTCGATCGATGCCGTGCGAATGGACAGGCCCGGCCCCGGACACACGCATCCCAACGGCGAGTTTGACTTGTGCTTTGCAGTTGATGGCGAGCCAGCCTTTGATGGCCACAACGCGGGATGGGTGGTCTACCCGCCGGGAAGTTGGCACGTTCCGACCGTCACCAAAGGAACTATGAACATTCTCTACTTCCTGCCCGGTGGCGCAATCGATTTCGGCCCCAAACCTACATCGTAACAGTCGACGGGCAAGTGATTCAGTTCTCAACCAACGCGCTCCGTCAGACCGCGGAGCACTTTGAGGAAAAGACACTTCATCGAGGCATTCGCTATGCCATGGAAGAACGTGTCGATCTAATCAAATCTGAGAGTTGGCCAATCGTCGCCAAAGTCCGAGGCACCCAAACCTACATCGTAACAGTCGACTATAATTCGGGCAGTCACCATTTGCATTGCCGCTGTGATTGTCCGGTGGCCATCGATTGCAAACATGCGGCAGCCGCGGCACTTGTGTATTATGAGCTTTGCGAGGATGAGGTTGGCTCACAGTACAACGACTACCAGGCGCAAGCTGTTGGCGAATGGCTGGCGAATCTCGGACACAAAGCGCAGACCTTATCGGCGGTCAAGCGCGACACCAACGCTAGAATCGTCGCGTATGTTCTAGACCGGTCAAACACCTTTATCGGCATTTGCTTTCACCGGACAAGCAAACTGAAGCGCGGCGGACTGGCCCGTTCAACCCGTATGGCATCGATCTCCGAGCCTGGGCGCAATGTACCTCCATGGATAGAAGCCAGCGATTTGCGCATTATGTCCACGATTCGCGCTCTCGACCGCGCCAGTAGCTACGAAGCAACTCACAGCATTGGCGCGTTGGATGGCGCGATTTTCCGGGAGTTGCAGGAGACCGGACGTCTGTTTTGGGGCGACGTACACTCGTTGCCACTACAATGGGGACCGGAGAGGAGCGCGGCACTCTCCTGGCAAGAATGCGAAGACGACCCCGGGGAATACAGACTCGGCATTGAAGATTCTCTGATACTAATCCCAGCGGAACAAACCCACTACGTCGACCTGAATGCGGGACTTATTGGCTCTCTGGACCTCGGCTTGCCCGCCGGCATCTTGAAAAGCTTGGTATCGGGGCCAGCGGTTCCTGCCAGCATGTTGGCTACGGCGGAGAAAAGTCTGCGCAGCCTGCTCCTGCCCAACGTTCGCGATGCGATATTCCCTCAAGCACTTCCTGAGAACTCGGACACTATTGAGCACCAGCTTCAGCAGAGCCTTCAGGTGGAGATTGGCCGAAATGCCTATGGAGAGCAGATTCTCTCGCAGGCCAGCGCGCACTACGGAGATGCACAATTCAGCCTGGGAGAGTGGTCTGAAAGCCCTATGGGAGTAACTCGGGACATGGCAGCTGAGGGACGATTTGCAGCGCGCTTGGAGGCAATTGTAGAGGACTCGGGACTGCGCCCATTCACGCCCGGCAAGAGCCAACGCGAACTCCTCGTGGCCGCCCAAGATGTTGCTCACAGAATTATTCCTACGCTAGTTGCCGAGGGTTGGCAATGCGAGTTGGCCGACGACTTTCCCGCTGACCTGCCAATAATGAACCCAGAGTGGAACGAAGATCTGACGCCTCTCTCTCAGGGACACGACTGGTTCTCCTTGGGACTCGGAGTCAGTATCGATGGACGGACCATAGAGCTTCTGCCGATTCTCTTGGAGGCGATTTCGGACGGCCGAATCAACTTCGCGGACGGGGCATTCTCGCGACAGCAACCGGTCGGTATCAACCTATGCCTGCCCAGCGGTGAGATGGTACATATTCCAGGCAAGCGCCTCGAGCGGTGGATTCGCCCTCTGATAGAACTCAAGCTGCGTGGGCTCAACAGTGATGACAAACTTGTGGTTCCGAGTTTTAGCGCTGTCGATCTCATGGAGGGGAGTGGTGAGTCGGCTTTTGCAAGTTCGGCAATGTTGTCCGAGCTGCGTGCGCACCTAGAATCGTTAGTCGACCTCAAGCCCGCCAAAGCTGGCAAGAGCTTCAATGGCAGCCTGCGCGGGTACCAAGAACAGGGCCTCGCCTGGCTGCGTTTTCTTCACAAGAGCGGCTATGGTGGTCTGCTCTGCGATGACATGGGTTTGGGGAAAACCATTCAACTCTTAGCCTTTATGGACGGGCTGCGATCGTCTCGCAAGTTGCCTCGGAGCTCGCCCTGTTTGGTTATTGCTCCTCGAAGCGTACTTGGCAACTGGCTGTCCGAATGCAAGCGTTTCACTCCCAAGCTTGAGGCCCACGTGCATCTGGGCAGCGCGCGCGCCCAAAGCGTTACCGATTTGTGTTCTGCTCGCGTCGTTATTACCTCGTACCAAACGCTTCTTCGGGACATCAAACTCTTCTCGAAAGTATCTTGGACTTCTATAATTTTCGATGAGGCCCAGGCGCTCAAAAACCCGAGTACCAAATTGCGCCGAGCCGCTTCGAAGCTCAAAGCCCACAGCCGATTTTGTGTCACTGGGACACCTATAGAAAATCACCTAGAGGAGTTATGGTCTCAGATTGACCTAGTGATGCCCGGACTGATGGGCAATCGCTCGACCTTTGCCATGGTCTTCCGCAAGCCCATCGAAAAGTATGGAGACAGTCGGGCGCTGAAGCTCCTGCAGCAACGCATCCGTCCCTTTCTCTTGCGCCGCAAGAAGAGTGAGGTGGACATCGATTTACCCGAGAAAACAGTGGTATTGGAACACATCACCCTCGACACACAGCAACGAGATTTGTACGAGAGTCTGCGAGTTGTTCTCGACAAGAAGGTCCGCAAAGCACTCACAGCTCGGGGCGTGCAAGCCTCATCCCTGGTGATCCTCGACGCCCTCTTGCGCCTGCGCCAGTGCTGCTGCGATCCGCGTCTGGTCAAACTTCCCCAGGCGCAAAAGGTCAAAACGTCCGCCAAACTCGATCGCCTTATGTCCATGCTCGATGAGCTTGCCGACGCCGGACGTTTCACCTTGGTGTTTTCCCAGTTCACCAGCATGCTCAGGCTCATCGAGGAGGAGTGCAAAGAGAAGGGGATTGGATACGTTACGTTAACCGGACAAACTCGCAACCGCGACGCGGTCATTGCCCGGTTTCAGGCGGGTGACGTGCCGGTCTTTCTAATCAGCCTCAAAGCCGGAGGCGTAGGTCTCAATCTAACGCAGGCAGATACCGTGATTCACTACGACCCTTGGTGGAATCCCGCGGTGGAAAACCAAGCCAGTGATCGGGCACACCGAATCGGACAGACGAAAAACGTGATGGTCTACAAGCTAATCGCAGAAAAAACCCTAGAGGACCGGATCTGTGTCATGCAAAAAGAGAAACAGCTGCTAACCGACGCCGCGCTCTCTGAAGGTGGGCTGACTCACTTCGGTGCCGATGACCTGCGCGCACTCTTTCAGAGTCTGTAGCGCAATCGTCGCGTT
>JAESTW010000212.1 GCA_016763395.1 Kofleriaceae bacterium | reverse complement strand
TCGTAACGAACTTCGTCGCCGTCACTTAGAGACATGGATCCGAAGGCAAAGTCATCTTCGCCCTGAGTTCCGAAGTCAATCGCTTGCAAACGAGCTGCCACTATTCCTAGCAGAGCGCCCCAAAAACGCTCCCGGTTCCGTGGTAGTGGCTAGCCTCGAAGGGACTCGGCCCATCCTGGTTGAGGTTCAAGCTCTCGTCGCACCTCCTGCAGCAAACTTCGGACGCAGGACTTGTGCTGGAGTTGACTCCAACCGAGTAGCACTACTATTGGCCGTGTTGGCCAAGCGCGCCAGCCTCGACCTGGTCAGCGAAGATATCTTCGTCAACGTTGCGGGCGGCATCAGGCTCAATGAGCCTGCAGTCGACTTGGGAATCGCCTGCGCCCTCGCCTCTTCGGCCTACGACAACGCGATTGATGGCAAGACGATGGTCTTTGGTGAAGTTGGGCTTGCCGGAGAAGTACGTGCGGTTAACATGGCCGACGTCAGGTTGTCCGAAGCGCACAAATTGGGATTTACCCGGTGTATCATGCCCAAACAAAACCTGCGACGTCTAGAGCACACCCACGGTCTTGAGCTTATCGGCGTCACCCAATTGCATGAAGCGCTAGAAGGAATAAGGCCGGAGAAGTAGGGGCGCCGCAGCGGACGAGAGTCTTTTTTGAGACTTGCCGGAATCGCCAGTCACACCGCTGCCGAAGGAGGGTAGAGCCAGCGCATCGTGGAAGTTTACTCCCTCAGCGTGTGCCACTGTCCCTTTTCCAAGTATTTCCAGACATTGTAGTTCTTCGCCGCTGAGTGGCGGTACAATATTCTGCTATGAGCAACAATTCCGATTCCGACTCACCTTGGCAAGTACAGATCGACGAGTTGCGACGCGAACTCGCTCTGATGCGTACGGAGCTCGCCTCACTTCGCAGCTCGCCCCGGACAAGTTTGAAGCTACACAATCGCTGCCCGAGTTGCCAAGGGACTTCAGTTCTGCACTGCAACGAAATTCGCGACTACAACAACGACAACTCACACTCGCCCATGTCCATTCAACTGATGGGCGTGCTTCGAAAAAGAACCATCGGCTCCTTTGAGGCCTACATCTGCAGGCAGTGTGAATTTGTTGAGTGGTACTTAAAAGGTGCGGCCGACATCGTTCCCGGCAAGCTCGACAAGCGCAACCGGAAAAACATCCGAATCGTGGACAGCGAAACGCCCAAGGACGGCCCATTCCGCTAACTTAGCCCATAGCGCGAATTACCGCGTCGGCAAACTGAGCGGTGTTGGCCTTGCCACCCAGATCTCCTGTCCGGGTCTCGGGCCGGGAAAGAGCGTTCTTGATGCCCTCGCGTACCCGGCTGGCGACCTCGGTCTGTCCGATGTGGTCCAAGAGCAAGCATGCAGAGAGACACAGGCCGCTTGGGTTCCCGATGCCTTTCCCGGCAATGTCCGGCGCGGTTCCGTGGACTGCCTCAAAAATTGCTCGACCATCCGCGCCGATATTTGCAGCAGGGGCGACGCCCAGTCCGCCGATGAGCCCGGCAGCCAGATCGGAGAGAATATCACCGAAGAGGTTGGTGGTTACCATCACGTCAAAGGATTCGGGGTTGACAACCATGCGCATTGCGGTGGCATCGACTATCATGTCATTGCACTCGATGTCCGGAAAATCTTGAGCCACCTCGCGACCGACGTCCAGAAACAGGCCGCTGGTCATCTTGAGTATGTTCGCCTTGTGGACAATCGTAACCTTTTTTCGATTGTTGTCGCGGGCGTATTGCAGTGCAAAACGAACGATTCGTTCAGAAGATTTCCGAGTCACGATCGCTATCGACTCAGCAGCGCTTCTCTCGGCGTCGATATAGTGTTCGATACCTGAGTACATGCCTTCGGTGTTTTCTCGAACCAGGACCAAGTCTACGTTGTCGTAGCGGCATGGAACTCCGGGAATTGTCCGAGCCGGACGAAGGTTGGCGTAGAGGTCAAAGTGCTTGCGTAAACTGACATTGATGGAGCGAAAGCCAGCACCGATGGGCGTTGCCAGTGGGCTTTTCAGCGCTAGTCCGCACTTTTCCAGTGTATCGATTGTCTCCTGCGGCAAAGGGCTGCCGTGGGTTTCCAGGCAAGCCATACCGGCAAAAGCAGGTATCCAGTTTATTTTTGCGCCGGCGGCTTCGACGATTTTGACGCTTGCATCGGCGATTTCAGGACCGATGCCATCCCCTTTAATCAAAGCGACATCAGGACAGGGTGGGTATGCAGTGGTGTTGTTCACAGTGGTACTTCCTTCGGTGTTTCTTGCTACTCGGCTGAGTGTGTAGGGTGCTGGTTGCAAACAGGCCCTAAACGGACATGCCGTATTTGCGCAGCTTGTTGTAGACTGTTGCCCGGCTGATTCCCAAGAGCTTTGCCGCTTTCGTGGCAGATCCTTCACTTTTTTCCATGGCAGATCCGATAGCGCTGCGCTCGACCATTTCCACAGTTTCGTCTAGAAGTTCCTTCAAACTTCGTCCCGCTGTTGCCTCAATATCTACTGCGACCAGACTCGCTGGCGAGGATGATGCGTTGAGGCCCGCGCCGGCCAAATCACTCGAGTGAATCTCGTGTCCGTCACACAGCAGTGCTGCCCGAGAAAGTACGTTCTCCAACTCTCGAATGTTCCCTGGCCATTTGTATCCAACCAGTTTTGCCATTGCACGCTGTGAGATTCGTGAAGGGTACTTAACTTCGCCGCCGCCAAAGTTCTTCGCAGCGCCAAAGCGCTTGGCCAAAATATGCATCGCTAGAAGAGGAATGTCTTCGCGTCTCTCACGAAGTGGTGGGACTTGCATCGGCATCACGGCGAGTCGCCAGTACAAGTCTTCACGAAAATCTCCACGTGCCACGGCTGCCTTGAGGTCTTTGTTCGTCGCCGCAAGAATTCGCACATCAACTTTGATAAATTGGTCACCGCCAACGGGTTTGATTTCTCGTTCTTGCAATACCCGCAAGAGCTTGTTTTGTACGGAGGGCGCTATATCTCCAATTTCGTCCAAAAGCAGAGTTCCGCCGTGGGCCTCTCGAAATAGCCCTCGACGAG
>JAESTW010000211.1 GCA_016763395.1 Kofleriaceae bacterium | reverse complement strand
GCAGATCTATAGCCACAACCACGAAGTTGCTACAAGCAGATACGCCAAGGTCAGGCGCGAGAGTGAAAACAACAATGCGTCTATTCGTTGTTTCTTCCGCCATCAATGGTTTCGGCGTACGGTCTTGCCTTGTGTCATTTCGTCACAGCTCAGTAGGAGCAACGAGTTTGATCGTAATGTTCAGCACTGCCTCAAGACTCTTAACGTCTGCTTCTGCGGCTAAAACACCGTTGAGTTCCACAACGCGTAGGCTCTTCAGCTGTTGTAGAGGCTGCAATTCGTCGTCGGCGAGTATCAGATTCTCAAGCCGTATGAGGCGCAAGTATTGTAGTTTGGAGATTGGTTCGAAGTAGTTATCAGCCACTGTCATCATTATGCTGGGTAAATACGTTGCTCGAAGGTCTAGTGTTTCTAGATTAGTGAGTTTACTGAGAGCGCTCAGGTCTCGGGACATTCTGTGGTCAGGGCAGGTAAGCTCTTTCGTTTCAATTGGCCACTCATTGTTACAGAACTGCACGACACTCGAGCTCGAATATTCCTCTGGCCCACGATCGGGCGCCGCCGCCGGAGCAGTGGTTGCCTCAACAGGTCCTAGCTTGGGACTCCCAGAACAGCCTATAAGGAGCCAACACCCAACACATAGTTGAACCACTCTGGTAATTTTCTGAGTAAGAGTACTTGCCAGCCGTTCAATGAAACGTGGTAGTGACATTAAACAACTGTAACTAGAAGGTATGGCAAAGTAAACTGGTACCGAAAAGCCCTCGATTGGCTTTCCCATTGGTGAAATAGAAGCCTCTTGCTTGGCGCAAAAGGCCCTACTACAACTAGGACCCGCTCTAAAATTGCAGTACGAAGCGAGTCTGAACCGTTTGAGCGGTGTCAGCGTCGCCAGCATTGGAGTCAGCAAAGCCAGATCCAGCAGCGCCTGAGTGACCTAGGCCCGCAAAGGGGAAGAGCACGCCGTAAGAGATTCCCGCAAAGAAGCCATCGTTGGAGTAACCAATGTCTGCATCCAATTCGAGGCCATAAAAGCGCGAATCACCCGGCGTTGCAGCTTTTTTGTGCGCCATGCTCAGGATGCCAGCAACTCGGACATCGAACTTACTGGTGAGCTTGTACTTAACAGTCGGCTTTGTGTAGGTGGCGTTGGAAACCGCGCCCATGAGCTCCCGAAAGAGAATCATGTCTACTTGGTAATCGCGATCAAAGATAAAACGATTGAGAGTGTTGTCTCCCGGAACGATTCCAGCAGCTCCGTCAACGTGAATACTTCCCGGAATTGCATTGGGGTTGTTATCGCCCGAGGCAAAGCCCGCTTCAAAGCCCAACGTCAGATCGTCGTCCAACATTTTGTAGGTTGTCCGAGCAACGCCGCCGAACTGCCTTATGTCGACAGTGTTTGTTGTCACTTCTGGGGCTTTAAGGCTACCAAAAGCCGCAACGCCCTCTATTTCGAAATCAAAGCCGCCCTTGGCGTAGTGCAGCCAGAGGTCGGGAACGTAGACAGTCATGTCCCGCTCTCGGAAATCATCCGGGTCTGGAGCTTGTCCGAAGGTAACTCCGCGCTGCTCGTAATCTTGGGTCCGGTATGCCAGGAAAGCACCGTAGTTCAGTACAGAGTCCCCATCAGCAAGCATGTTTGCAATGCGGGTTGGGCTGTCCATGTGAGAGATGACGAAGAGCCATTGGTCTAAATCGTCTGCATCATCTAGGTCAAAACTTTGGCGACCGAGCCCGACATCTTCGCCAGCTTGCGATGAGGTTGTGCCGTTCTGTGCCCAGTCGATACCCAACTCAGCATTGAGAGAAGTTCCGGGGATCGCGGTTGAGAAGGAGAGTCTGTCAACAGAGTCGCCGTAGTCTGCGTCTAGGTTGTATCCGCCGTGTATTGGGTCCATTCCGCCCGCATTGGCGAACATGCCCATACCCCAGTGCCATGGCATCCGTCCGAACTTGAGCACACCAAAAGCTGCATCGATCTCGGCCCAGGCCCGCTTTACGACGATGGAGTCACCGAGGTTGTTAACGCCAGCCTGCGGAGGAGCTTGGTTGCCGGCAAATGCGCCAACAGGCAAGTCGCCAGTGCCGCTGTAGTTTTGGTTCGTTGATCCCAAGACAACGTTGTCCAGAACATCAATTTGCATGTGAACTGTCGAGCGTTCGTCCAGATGGATAATTGGCTCGAGGCGAAGTCGCATGTTCGCGCCGCCGAATGAGTTTTCACAAGCGGATGCAGCTGTTGCAGAACGACAAGCGAGGGGATTGGGAAAGGGAGCTCCGCCGACATCGGTGTTGCCATCAAATCCCAAGTCCAGTTGCTTCATCCAATCGGTTCGCAAACGGAAGTATCCGTCCATCGAAAAGACGCGTAGTTGCTTGTGAGAATCTTTGGGAGGCGGAAGAACCGGGGTACTTGGAAGCGCCCCAAGCTTTTTGGGTGCTTGCTCTGCAACTCCTTCAGGCTCAACGCTGCGCGGACCTTGCATGCCGCCGGGGCCACCAGCACCGCCGCCAGGACCACCAGGCATTTGTTGCGCCGAGGCGGAGGAGAAAGACAGTGCGAAAGCCGCCGATGCGACCGTGATTGCTGTAGTAATGTGATTCCGAGACATATCAAACACTCCGAACAGAGCCTTAGGAGGGCGCACTATACCGGCGCACTCTCCGGGGGCAAGAGCCAGTTGCCAATTCCGACCCACATCGAGGCAACCGAGTTGCCCTTCATCGACTCTTTATTTGTACATCATGCGTTTCTTCACTCTAATCCTCGTCCAATTTGCTCTCTTTTCATGTGGCGCTACCCCCGTTCGTCCGAAAGACCCCGGCAAGACACCGCCTACAAAGGCTGAGAGCGAATCTAAGAAGATGAATCAAGTTCGGCAGCGTCCGAGGCTGAATCCAATTCTTTTGGGATTGTATTGCCCCGAGATCGCAATGGGCCGTCCAGGAATTCGGCCGCTCATGGCCAGGAACTCGGCTTGGACGGAGAACAGGGAGGAGTTTGACACAGCTATTGCATCTCGAAGTGTCAAACAGTTCTCCGTATTGGGTTGGCCGGGACGTCGTGCAGGTTTGTTCTCGGTTGCCGGCTTGGCCCGAGTTTCCAGCGGTTCACTGGCGATTGGCTCCTATCAAGGCGCGTCAGTTTGCAACACGGCAGCGCTCGGAAAAGAGTCCTCAGACGATGCGAGCTGTGTGGCTCAGACTCAAGGTTGTGCCTTGGCTTTGGCTGAGATTAGGCTCTCGAGCGGCTTCGAAGCTGCGCCCTACGGGGAAGACCCGGACAGCACCGCAATTGCCTTTGGCAGTGGTTGCGAAATAGGGAATGTTCTGGTGGTCGATATGGACGGCGATGGCAAGAATGAGTATTTCTTGTTGGACGACTTGATGTCACAGGAGGAGGCACCCGTGGAACTGCCAGCTTCCTCTGCGACTCGTACATGTGTGCCTTCGTTTGCAAGTGTGATCAATAGCAAGCTTGTGCGACTGGCCACTCTTGACGTGGACGGGGATGGAAGGATGGAGATTCTGTTTCAGCGAGGCAAAGAAGAATTCCTACTCTACGGTGCGCCCAATCATCCTGCCCGCTTGGAGCTATTGGCCCGATATGCACCCACCAGTGAGTGATTGTCCCACGACAGCAAGTGCGATCTTTCGGTAGGAGTGGGCACCGATTTGGGTGTATGATTCAAGCTATATTATAAGGAGACTACTATGCGCGCACTACTACTATTTGTTGGCCTCTCGCTATCATTGCTCTTTGGATCCAGTTGCTCGGACAAAGAGGGGATATTGCTCAACGTATCGACGGACATGGAAAGGCCGATTCACTCGCTGGTGTTTGTCATTGGCGAGGACGTATCGGGTCAGTACTTTTCTGAACAAGCGAGAGAGGAGGCAATTGAACTCAATGGTCGAGATTTACATCTGGAACCGTTCAAACTTTTTCTTCGAGCCAATAGAGATGGCCGATTCCTCAGTGATACGATCGTTGTCGGAGTTTTGGCGCTCAACGCCGATAACCAGGTTATTGGATTCGGACATAGTCAGGTGCTGGCGTTTAGCGCCGGGGAGATACGAGAGTGGTCTTTTGATATTGTGGACATAGACCGTTCGCCCACCGAAGTAGAGGGCTGCCTGAAATGGAAAGACGCTGTTGGTGCCGACGTTAAATTGGCTCCATTTAACGATCGAGACTGCGACGGGTTTGTTAAGGGGGACCGGGAGGGCGAGGACTGCAATGATGATGACAGCAGTATCAATCCGGACGCCGAAGAAAACTGTACTAGTGGTATGGACGAAAATTGCGACGGTATACCCGACTTCAGCGATGCGGACGCAGACGGCTATGATTTATGCGCCTTGAACCTGAGAGAACGAGACTGTGATGATGGTGATGATAATGTGTTTCCTAGATCTATTTCTGTTTGCGGGAGCCAGAGTTTTGCTTGCGGAGATGAGACAGGACCCTACAGAATGGAGGGCGACGCTTGTTTCGTACAAAATAACGAGTCAGGTGAATGTTATGGTGGCACTCTGAGCTGCAGCGACGACGCCAGTAGTCCACCTTTGGTATGTGGTAACTTGAACGGTAACACGGTGGAGCCTGGCTTCTGCACGCCGGATTGCACCTCAGCCGATCCCAATTCATGCATCCCCACAGAGCTTGTAAGTTGCTTCATAAACTTTTCTAGCGCACTAAAGGGCAGTGACGGGGAACTGTGTGACGACGGGTTTCCTCAATTGCTGAAAGCTTTTGCCATTCTGCCTCCTACTCTGCAAAATTGTAAGAAGACCAGAATCGATGATGAACGGGTTATCCCGGACTGGAAACTGAAAATTATTGCGGGGCCATCAGACGATTGCAGAGGAGACGCGATTGAGGTGAGCCGCGCTTTAGGCAACCCGGGTAGTCCTGACGGTACGCCTATGATTATCGAACAGCTCGATGACAACAATGAGGTACTCTATCGGTACGTCATCGATGTGACGGCACTATCGGTCGTTTTTTGCGAAGGGCTGACGGGGCTTGAGTGCTACGGCGAAGGAGACGCGGATCTGTGGGTGGCACCGGTTAAGCCTGTTCCCATGGACTAGATGGTTCCCATGGACTAGATGGGCATCTCCTGCCACTATGCTGGCACAATGCCACAAACAACCTCAGCAAGCGGATCTTGTCTATGCGGAGCGGTCACAATCAAGGCCGCTCAATTCCCCTTGCAGGTCGGCGCTTGCCATTGCACGACCTGTAGAAACTGGGGCGGTGGTCCTTTACTTGCCGCCGCTTGCGGAGCCGAAGTCACGATTGATGGCGCAGGCAACATTAGTGTATTCGACTCGTCCGAATGGGCTGAGCGGGGATTTTGCAAAACTTGCGGAACACATCTCTTTTACCGGATCAAGGCGAATCAACACTACCATCTGCCAGTCGGGTTGTTCCCGGAAGTCGCATTTACGCTGGCCAATGAGGTGTTTATCGACGAGAAGCCTGAGGGGTATACCTTCGCCAACGAAACCAATAAAATGACCGGAGCTGAACTCTTTGCTCTGTTCGCGCCGCCGTCGTGAGTGATTCTCAGCTGCGCTCGGACATTGGCCGCTTGCTTTGGATCGGCATGGAAGGGGCTGCGCTCGATGCCCAAACTCGTGGTGTGCTCGAGGCAGGTGATGCGGGTGGGGTTATTCTATTCGGCCGCAACCTGCCTTCGGACGAGGGTGGCACTGACCTGGGAAAACTCGCAGATCTTTGCGAGGAACTTCACCTAGCAGGTGCCAAGTGTGGCGAAGAGTTGTTGCTCTCCGTCGACCAAGAAGGCGGTCGTGTGCAGCGAATCAAGGCGCCTCTCGATCACGCACCGCCGATGTTCTCCTTTGCCAATGTTGACGATGAACAAGCGAAAGTCGCTGCTCAGAAACTTGGAGAAAAGATGGGGGCTGAGTTGTGCGCGTTGGGCTTCGACATCAACTTTGCTCCGGTTCTCGATGTGCACACAAATCCGGACAATCCGGTGATTGGAGATCGGGCGTTCTCGGACAATCCTAAGGCGGTGGCATTGCGGGCTCTGGCATTCGCACGCGGATTGGAAGAAGCAGGGATTCTGGCCTGCGGGAAGCATTTTCCCGGACATGGAGATACAGACACAGACAGCCATCTGGCCTTGCCTAGGCTCGGACACTCGATGCAGCGATTGCGTGAGGTCGAACTTGTTCCCTTTGTGGCAGCTTGTGAGGCAAAAATGCCTCTACTGATGACCGCCCATGTGATTTTCGCTTGTCTTGATGACAAAGTGCCAGCGACCTTGAGTCACAAGGTTGTGACTGGGCTCTTGCGAGAGGAGATGGGGTACCAAGGGGTGGTGGTGAGTGATGACATGGACATGAAGGCCATAGCGGACAACTTTGGGGTTGGTGATGCCGCAGTGTCTGCAATCGAAGCTGGTTGTGACGTGTTGCTATTGTGTCGCAATCAAGATCATCAGGAACAGGCTCGGACATCTTTGCACAAGGCTGCTCACGAAAAGAGTGTTGTACGTGAGCGTATTGCACAGGCTGCGGCGCGGGTGCGAGCGTTGGTCCCTGCGTAGGTATTGTTCTCAAAATCCCAAGAGTCGAGGAGAGGTTTCCAACCAGGTATTGGCCTTGAAGTAAGACCGGGATGGCTGAGAAGCGAAGCTTGTCGCTGCCCACCGAAGAAGGGGCTGGTATGGGGCGAATCCCCCCATACCGAAGGCTTACCCGTAGGTGGATGTGTCGGAGAAACATAAGTTAAGTATTTGAGATAACACAACTAATCACCTGCCCACGCGAAAAGTCTTCGTGTTCCCGGGCACTACAAACTTGTGTTCACATGTGGCATGTGATTTCTTCAAAAGAATCTCCCAACTTGGGATTTCAAATCCCTAATTCTCTTAGTTCAGGAAACACTAAATGAAAGCAATCGTTCTTCCCCTTACTCTCGCTGTCGCATCCGCCTATTCGGGCACAGCTTTCGCTCAAGCTGAAATCGTTCCCGAAGATGAAATCAAAGGAGCAGGTGACGCAGACATTGAAGGTTGGAATCCTTCTTTGGCCCTAAGTGGAACGCTAAACCTGGTCAGCAACACAAATGTTGTCGGACAAGTTGAAGGGCTGTCGATGCTATTCGGTCTCGGAGTTGTTGGTGGTGCAGACTACATTAAAGGTAAGTCCGTCATTCGCAACGAGTTTACGATTTCTGAGAGTTTTGCTAAGACTCCGGTGGTCGACAAATTCATCAAGACCGATGACAAAATTTCCATAACATCAAGTTACAATTACTTTCTTACTAAGAAGTTTGGCAGCTTTGCACAGCTCAAAG
>JAESTW010000210.1 GCA_016763395.1 Kofleriaceae bacterium | reverse complement strand
TCTCTTGTGAGCGCGTTTGGACATGTCTGCGGACACTTGCGCTTCTTCTGGGGCTGACACTGCTGGAGCCGCGGCATCGTTTCCAGGTTTGGGTTCTACGACTTCTGATTTCGCTTCGTCCGCCGCCTCGTCTGCCTCTTCAGCAGCTTCAAACTCATAGCCCAAGAAATCTTCTGAGTAGCCCCAGGCCACTCTGCGGATTTGAGATGGGTCTGTCCGCTTGTTTTTTCGAACCAACACATCCAAGGCATCCAGAGCGTCAAACACTGGTTTCCCCACTTGCGCGTCAATCGCTTTGGACAGTTCGGCAAAGACCTCTTTGTTACCTTTGATTTGAGCACGAACAGCATCCTCGACTTCTTTGTGCTGCGCCGCTGGAGAGTACGCGTCTCTCTTTAGCTTCAATCGAAGATATGCATCGTAAGTGCCGCCAAAGTGTTCGTTGAGAACAGTGTCCGCGACTCGAATCGGGTGGTCTTCTTCAAACCATTTGGTTGGATTGTCGTTAACCTTGATCTTTTGAATTCCAATAACCGCTACGGCTACCAGCCCAACCGCAACGAGCAACACTAACTTAGCTTGCATTGGCCCCATTCGTCCGATGTACGCCAAAAGGCCACCTTTAGATTCCTTCTCGATTTTTCGTCCGAAGCCCTCAAGACGCTTAGGTGCGATGCGCATTAGGTAGGCTGGCACAAAAATTATCGTACACAACCAAGCAATGATAACGCCGATTGCGATGAAGATACCGAAGACCTGAACTGGTGGAATTGGAGTGAAGGCAAGAGAGGCGAAGCCTGCGGCCGTTGTAAGCGAGGTAAAGAGCATCGGCGAGAAGAGGTGGTCCATGACTTCTTCTATGGTTTTTTGCCGGTCGCCGGTCTTTGGGTAGGTATCGAAAAAGTCGGAGATGATGTGTACGGCATCAAGCACTGCGATGGGCATGATGAAGATAGGAATCATCGAGCTCATGATGTGAATGGTGTTACCCGTTAGGATCAATAGCGCCATCGTTATCAGTGCCGCAGCCATGGCCACCAACATCGGAGAGGTGATAATCGTCAGATTTCGGAAGTAGAGCCACATTAAGAAGAAGATGACGATCATCGCCATAGGCGCAGATATGGCCATCTGAATGAACATCTCAATGCCAAAAGTGTCTTCGGCTACCGGCAATCCGGCGATGTGGAACTGGTCATCGCCCGCACCGATTCGCTCGATCTCCTCGGACAAAGCTGTTGATATTTCGTGAGCCTCGTCCTTGTCTACAATGGGAATGTAAATCAACAGAGCGCGACCGTCGCCCGAGACTAACGTATCCTTGAGAAAGGGGATTCGCAGTGCCCTGTCTCGAATGGAAAGCGCTTCCTTCATTGTCCGAGGCGGCTCGGGCATTAGCCAGTCAAACTTCACCGTGCCCGGACCGGCATTCTCTATACTGTCCATGGTCGAAGGTGCCATGATGTCGGAGACAATGACTCCCTCTAGCCCTTTGGCAAACTCAGTGAGTTTGTAGACCTTGTTCAAGGTCCTAACATTGAACACACCATTGGTGTGTTTCTCATTGACGATCCCAAGTACCACTGCGTCGTGTAGCTGGAACTCTTCTTTAGATTCGTTGTGAAAGAGCCGCTCAGGATTGTCCGCCGGCAGCATGCTCTCAGGATCGGTGTCGATCTTCACCTGTGGCATAAAGCCTAGGGAATCAGGCAAAAGTGACGGCAAGCCCGCCACCACCACTAGTAGTAGTGTGATTGCGAGTAGTCCGCGGGATACAAGCCCCGAACGCCGAATGGCAAACTGGGTAACGCGCTGTGATAACTTAGTCATTTTTTTCTGGTGTCTCGTACAAGCTGGTAGTATCGATTTCTGCTTCTCGCTCTAGGCGTCCGCAGATTGCTTCACAAAGTTCAAAGACGCTCTCGTCTTGGATAAAGTAGTAGACTGTATTTTGCTCTCGGCGGCGAGCTACCATGTGGGCATCGAAGAGTTTGCTCAGTTGGCGGGATGCGGTCGGTTGGGAACAAGAAAGTCGTTTGCCTACCTCTCCGACAGTGAGTTCACCGGAGCGGCGCAAGAGATCGAGAATACGCAACCGGCATGGATCTGCCAGGAGCCGGAACTTTTGGGCAGCACGCATGTAGCCTTCACTACTTAATCTTTTCTCGTTCATGCAAATATACAAATACACGAATATAGCTAAGTGATCAATCCCCATAGTTGCGCTCATTTGCCTTAGCCCTGCAAGTTGGCGTATTTCTTCGCCTTTCTCATTACGCAATAATTACGTGTATTTAGGGATACAGAGTTTGGCCACTAGCGAAAATCTCGGCTCGATTCGCCAATCGCTGAGCTCGCCGAAATCGCTGGCTGCCACAGATGCTCGGCGATGAGATGCACCACTCCCTCTTGGCTTTGCACCTTGCCCGAGACCGCCAAGAAGGAAACGGTCTTGGCAATGCGCTGATAGCGAGTAAAGACATTTTCCCAGACCACCAAGTTTACAAAGCCACTTTCGTCTTCCAGGGTCATAAAGGTGACGCCTTTGGCGGTGCCCGGACGCTGTCTGCAAATGACCACACCAGCGTAACGAACTTGAGTTCCGTGCTTGGCTGAAGCGATACCACCAGCGCTGAGAAAGCCGCTAGCTGTCAATTGTGAGCGCAGACTCGCGAGCGGATGCCCCTTTGGGCTGTGCCCGCTCCGGCCTAAGTCCCATAGTACTTCTTCAAAATCGGACAAGGGGGCAAATTCGCCATCCCTCTGCTTCCCCTCCTGAGCATTCTCGGGCATCACAAGGGCATCATCTCGACCGGACATGCCGCCATAGACTGACCACAGGTCGTCTCGCCGGCGGCCGCCAAAGCACGCAAGAGTGCCCGCCTCGGCCAAGGCGACTTGTGCCTTTCTGTTCAATCGGGCACGCCCCGCAAGGTCTGCAATATCACGAAAGGGGCCACACTGTCTCGCTGCCAACAGACGCGCGACTTCTTCTTGTCCCAGTCCTTTGACATAGCACAGGCCCATTCGCAAGGCATAGCCGTGCTCCGAATCCGGACATAGTTCCATCGTACAATGCCACACGCTCACGCTACAGTCGATCGACCGGACAACAACGCCATGGCGCTGGGCATCACCGACGATTGTGGCTGCCGAATAAAAGCCCATGGGCTGCGCGTTGAGAAGCCCGCAGGCAAACTCCACCGGGTAATGCCACTTGAGCCAAGATGTGGCGTACGAAATCAAGGCAAAACTGGCGGCGTGACTCTCGGGGAATCCGTACTCACCAAATCCGAGTATTTGCTGAAACACACGCTCTGCAAACTCCTCGGGGATTCCCTTGGCGACCATTCTCGAGGTCAAACGCTCGTGATGTGCCTCAATACGCCCCTTCTTGCGCCATGCGGCCATATCTCGTCGCAACTGATCAGCTTCTCCCGGTGAGTAGTCGGCAGCAACCATGGCCAAACGCATGACTTGCTCCTGAAAGAGAGGAATGCCCAAGGTCTTCTTTAATATAGGCTCTAGCATCGGATGCGGGTATTGCGCCTCCTCCTCGCCATTGCGCCGGCGCAGATAGGGATGCACCATGCCACCGGTAATGGGGCCCGGACGGATGATGCTGATCTCGATCACCAGATCGTAAAAGTTCTTTGGCCGGAGCCTGGGCAACATCGACATCTGCGCGCGGCTCTCGATTTGAAAAACTCCGATGGTATCGCCTCGGCTCATCATCTCATAGGTTTCAGCACATCCTTGCGGCAAGCTATTCATACTCAGTTTCACGCCACGATGTTTTTTCACAAGGTCAAAGCAGAGGTGTAAGTGATGTAGTGCTCCCAGTCCCAGGAGGTCCACCTTGAAGAGTTTGAGCTCTTCGACATCCTCTTTGTCCCACTGAATTACTGTACGCCCGGACATGGTGCCGTTTTCGATGGGCACAATCGTGTGTATGGGCGAGCTTCCGAGTAAGAAACCACCAGGGTGAATTGAGAGATGCCGCGGGAAGTCGAGCAACTCGTTACTCAGTCGTTCTAAATGACACACCATTGGGGATTCGACATCGAGCCCAGCTTGCCTCAGAACATCCAATTCCACGGCGGAGTGCCGACTGAGAAGCTTGGCGCTCTGATCGAGCAAGAGTTCGGGAATCCCGAGTACCTTGCCAACATCTCGCACAGCCGACTTGGGACGATAGCGGATAAAGTTGCACACCATGGCTGCCTTTTCACGGCCATACCGTTTATAGACGTATTGAATCACCTCTTCTCGGCGCCGGTGTTCGATGTCTAGATCAATGTCCGGTGGCTCTGCTCTTTCCCGTGAGATAAAGCGTTCAAAGAGCAGTTCCATTTCTGCCGGATTGATGGCTGTAATTCCCAGGCAGAAGCACACCAGCGAGTTTGCCGCCGATCCACGCCCTTGGCATAGAATCTCCTCGCGCTCGCAAAAAAGCACAATCTCGACCATCGTGAGGAAGTACCCGCTGTATTCCAGCTCATCAATGAGCTTGAGTTCGCGTTCCAGCTGCGCCCGTACTTTCTCTTTGGGGGATTGTCCGAAGTGCTTCGTCATGCCCTGCCAACAGAGAGCATGCAAGCGCTCGTAGCTGCTCTGCCCCTCTCGGTCAATCTCTGAGGGATATCGATAGTGAATCTCCCGCAGCGAATAATTGCACTGCTCGGCAATGCGCAAGGTGTTCTTGCAAGCCTCTGGAGAGTCGGCAAAGAGTGACCAGAATGAGTCGCAAGACAAGAGTGCGTGCTCGGCGTTGCCTCGAATCCTTGTCCCCGCTTTGGCTAGCGTCGTCTTGGCGCGTATGCAAGTGAGCACATCGTGTAGCGGCTGCCGGACGGGGTGATGATACAAAACCTCGTTGCAGGCAACCAGCGGCACACTGAAGCGATCCGCCAGTGTCCGAAGCACGCGTTCTTGGGCACCATCATTCTCTCCTCTGTGCCTGGAGATAGGAACAAACAAATTACCGGCGAAGGCTCCCACTAACTCTGCCTGCGGCGTGGCGATGGCGATGAGCCCGCGAGCATGCTCACACACCTCGTGCAATCGCGCTTGGGATTCTCCTTTAACGCAGCGCAGGCGCCCCAAGCTGATGAGGTGGCACAGATTGGCGTAGCCTTCGGCATCCTTCACCAGTAAGACAATCTCGGTACCGCCAACAAGGTGAATGGTCGCGCCAACGTGCAGACCAATACCAGCTTCCTCGCTTGCAACTTGCGCCCGTACCATGCCGTACACCCCATCTCGGTCGACAATCCCAATACTGGAAATGCCCAGCACCTTGGCCATGGCAGCGAGTTCGTGCGGATGGCTCGCGCCTTCGAGAAAGGAGTAATTGCTCTTGCACCGAAGAGCAGCGTAGTGTCGCCGAGTCCCGGACATACTTCACTCCACTCGCCCCTGCAACGCCCAGCGCTTGCGTACTCTGTCGTAATAGACCCAAAGCAAATCGCCGCGCTGGTTCTCTAGATAGTAGTAGTCGCGATGAACCTGACGATTCCACCAGCCCCCAGCGATGATATGCGGCCCAACACAAGCAGCGATTTCCCCACATGCGGGGGCAAGCTCGTCGAGAACAACATGGTGGGGGTCGTAGCGCACACTCGCGGACAAGATACGCGGTTTCTTGTAAACTCGTCTGATAAGCGCTCTGTCACCGCCGACCTTGGGAGTGGCCATCGTCAGCGTCACAAGCGGCTTCCAAGTATAGCGAGCCTCGGGCAAGTGACCGTCACGAAGCTCGGCATAGACAATGGCGTCGTTGCCCAAATCAGCCCGAATTCGCGCTAAGGCTTCGTTTGCGGCTCGTATTTCTCTCTTTGGGGTAGCGAC
>JAESTW010000209.1 GCA_016763395.1 Kofleriaceae bacterium | reverse complement strand
TCTGATCTTTCTGATGAACTTCACATTGGCGCACGTAACGACCTATCTCGCTCGCATTCGCGGAGGCACGACCAATGCTCCCTACAAAACCCCATTCTTTCCCCTCGTGCCTATATTGGGTGGCATCGCCTGCGCCCTGATGGCGATCTTTCAGGCAATACTGGTCCCAGACGCTACTGGCATCCTTGCAATCTGGATCGGCCTAGGTGTTTTTCTGTATTGGACGATTTTTTCTCACCGTGCTGCCCTCACCGACACGGCCATGGCGGCACTCGATCCCAGTCTGACAGCCCTACGTGGCCTAAACCCATTGATTCTGGTTCCCGTTGCGAATCCAAAGCACACACCGGCACTGGTATCCCTAGCAAACGCATTGGCGGCTCGCGGGGTTGGGCGCGTTTTGCTGCTAAGTATTGTGCCCGCGGGCATCGACGAACATCATCGCCACGTGCCACCGCAGCTCAAAGACACTCAGAAAATCATCTACGATGCCCTCGCCGAGTCATTTAAGTCTGGACACAGTGCCGAAGCACTCATCTCGACCGCGCCCCGCCCCATGGAAGAGATTCGTCGCATCGCCAAAGAACACGGCTGCGAAAGTCTCTTGCTCGGCATGGGTGAGATTCAAGAGTCCGCGCTGCCCGAACTCGAAATTCTACTCAACGATGTGAACTGCGATGTGGGAATTATGCGTGCTCCCAGCGGTTGGCATACCACCAAGGTCAAGAAGATTCTTGTACCTATTGCCGGACTCGGATCGGGGCATGAGTTCCGTGTTCACGTCCTTGCCAGCCTCTGCCGTCAGGACAAAAACAAAGAGATAACCTTTGTATCGGTAATTGCCAGCGACGCAAATGACAGCGCACACAAGGAAACACTTAGCAGAATTGAGAAGCTCTCTGAGCTACAAATTTCAGGACGTCACCATGTGAAAATCTTGCGAAGCGACGACGCCGTAACAGCCTTGGTGGCAGAATCCGCCGACTACGATTTGATCGTGCTCGGTCTCAAATCCGCAAGCTGGGGCAAACGCGTATTTGGCGCATTTGCCCTGCGATTGGCCTCACAAGCGCCCTGTGCCACCCTCCTGCTATCACGCCGACGCAATCGTGCGTATGAGCTGCTCGACCCGCTACGAGGCGATGTCCTGGAATCCATACGCGGTGCAGTCAGGTTTGGCGCATCAGGAAAGACAGACACTACCCACGACATGTGAAAATCAAAATGAGTACTTTCCCTAGAAAACGCGGAAAGCGGCCAATGTCCGATAGACTGCTCCGTTGTTGGAACGGAGGGAAATCATCTCATTGGGCAAGCGCATCTTTACACTGCGCGGCAATCAGGACTGCAGATACCGCAAGAAAAGTTTTAGGAAGTTGGACTGCTGTGGATCGAGGGCAGTGAATTGGAAGCCCAATTGATACTGGGCGTCGCCAATTTGTGTGCACCAAACGTTGCGAGCGGGCAGGGGCAGGGCTTCAGAGACGTCTCCCTGGTCAAACTCTAAGGTGATAGCGAGGGTAACCGTGGTGCCAGGCGCAATGGGCCCATTGACCTCCGCACAAAGGCCACTAGAACTCACGTTGAGACAACGACCGGAAATCTCGCCCTCAGCCCTGGGGATTGATATCGAGGCGCTTGCCGCATAACGCGGAGCTTGCCTTCTAGGGGGATTGTCACCTAGTTCACTGTCGATAGAAATAGCCATGCAGACCTCAGTATACACGTCTATACACAAACGCCACCTTTTCTGATTTTTCGCAATTGGAGCGAAAGACCATGCCAGGTGGCGCTGTGGTATTGGAAGTTTCCGAAAGCCCGGTGTCCGGTTCTGCAATGCAGTACGGTGGCAGACGGTCTTTTCTCTACTTATTTAAGTTTGGATTCACCCTTGTGAATCTTCCGATACTCGGACTTCCAGCTTTCGCCTGTCCGAGTATCTCCCCTCTGCTCTTAGCGACGACGACGACGACGCTGTGGCTTTGGAGCCACGGCCTGAGACTCGAGAGTCTCGAGGTGCTCAAGCATTGCGATCATCGTAACCCGAGTTGCCTCGTGAGGCTCGCTGTTGATAGCTCGAGCAAGGCTCATGCGGAGTTCCGCACGAAGCTCCGACTCAGCCAACCTATAGGTACGAAGGGCGTCCTCAGCATCGTATACCGTTAGATCCGATTCGCATCCCGTTGCGGCGATCCACACTGCAGCCAAAGCGGCGGCGCGTCGGCCCGGGTATGAGTTCTGGAACATCTTAACGCTAGAGCGAAGTCTGTTTCGGACATCTTCGATTGGCGGCAATGCCACCAATCCATCGTGGTCGTCATCTTGTGATCGACGTAGTGCTGCGCGAGTCATTGCAGGTCTGCCTCTTCCTTGTATAGGTTAATTTGGTGCTCGACCTTCCCCGTTCGAGCATCCAGTTGGGAACTTGCCCCAAAAACGAGGAAAGTTCGAGAACAATATTTTTATTTCTTCACTTTGAGACTTTATCTATCGATCTCGAAGAAACAAGTTGTGCTGAGGAGCAGTCAGTGGTTAGCCATCTGCCCGGACTACAATCGGCCTTCGTCCGGGATTACTTTAGGGTAAAGTGACGATTTCGAGCTCTCCCAGGCGATTTGCACTTCGATCGTAAAAGTAGTGGCTCATCAGCATTGTATCACCATCCCTCACGGTACTGATATGAAATCCGTCCAAGCGATCACCACTGCGAATCGAGGTGCGCTGCCATGAACCTGATTCTAGGCGGTACATCTCGGCATCGCTGGTCAATCCGTCTTGATAGACGATGGTCGGAATGCGATCGGCGTTGACCATAATGGATGCCGAAGCCCCCACAGGATGGGTCCGGCTATCGCCCGGGCGGTCACCACTGTCGATTACCTGGGCGTCGGAGAGAACACTGCCATTTGAGAAGGTCGAGTACATGAGCCTGTCGCCAGCCGCGTCCTGATACGCAAGGTGAACGATATTCTGCGAGTCGACCGCCATGCCCAGCCACATGCCCAAGTCTAAGATCTCGTCGTCAAGAGTGGCCGCCAACGAGAAGGTACTGCCACTGAGAGTGGCGATTCGCAACGCCCGCAGGTTGCCATCGTAATAGCCGACAACGGCCGTGCCATTGGGCTGATGAACGAGCTTGGCAAAGAGGCCAACACCGTCTGGTATGTCACCAGGCGCCTCGCTGAGGGTTGCTAGGCATACGGCAGCCACACAGGCTTCGGTGTCACCACAGCCGGGATCACAATCGGCAGTTAGGGCGGCGCATTCGCTAAAGTCACCACGGTCTACACAGGCCTCGGACTCATCACAGTACCCAGCGCAAGAAATTGGTCCAACGTCGACTACTTCGGGGGCCCAGCTGGCTGCCTGTGAGGAAACCCGAAGTTCGGATAGAAAGCCACCGTTGTCCGAGCTGGCGATACCCGATGCCATGTAGGCAACGCTGGGGATCCCGTCACTCGAAAGAGAGAGAGACATAGGCGGCACCGCGGATGCCTGGATTGCCATCGACCACGTCAAACAGGAAGCTCCCATCTTTTTGCTCTCTGGCCAAATGCACACTTCCCTGGTCCTTGTCGACATAAGCAATATTGGCCAGTCCATCGAAGAGTTTAATAGAAGTCCAGATACCCACGTCCGGGCCCGCCGCGGCAATGCCTCCGCGATACGTTTTAGGTTCGTAGCTGGGGTCGGCGTTCTCGGGCACGCCCGCGACTACGGTGTACTGCAACTCACCGCCAGAGTCTGGTTCGACAAGAACTAGGTCACCCAGAGTCTCGTCGTAGGCGGCTACAACCACCCGGCCATCGAGTGAGTCGATGGAGCTGTATCGTCCGGTGGGACCGCGCTCGACAACCCCTTCGAGGCAGCCATCGGGGCAACCGGCGGCATCGCTGGAACAACTGCAACCTTGATTGGTCAAGGATACAAGAGTCAACGCAAGTAGGGAGCCCAGGCCGCGAAGATTGAAGCGGCGTTTGCGACTGCGATATCCCAGAATACCCAAGGCAAGTACGATGAGTATCCAGTTGCCACTTGCGCCGCCACTACTGTCACAGGCGCAACCTTCCCCCTTAGAACCACCGTGGAAATACGTGTTTTGCGGCTTGGTGTAGAAGCTCGCCTGCAATTCTACCGGGGATAAATCGGCACTTAGAGGACTGTCGATTTCACGAGCTCGAACATGAATCTGATGTTGTCCGACAACCTTGAAAAATGATCGCGTGAGACTGACGTTGGTGGATTGCGTCCATGGTGACCACAGGCCGCCGTTGATTTGGTAGGAGAACTCCAGCCCAGCTTTATCGCCACCCAGAGCTAGAATCGCCGTTGGACGGTCGCCGAGGATTACGTCGACGATTTCCGCTTCGGTCACCACCCTAGCCATTGGTGTTGCCAGAGCGAGGTCTGCGAAAATGGCCAGGAAGCTGTTGTTCTCGATCGAGAGAATTCCGTCCGGGGCGATGGTGAGGGCGAGTCCACCGAGGTCGGGCAGGGCGAAGGCACTAACATTGTCCAGAGCGCCAGGTAGAGCCAGGGATAGTATCAAGGGGATTTTTTGTTCGAGTTCTTCTTTGGTCTCCGCCAAGGCTTCGTTGTTGGTGACTTTGACGTCGGTGATAGCCTCTTCCAAATCGCCAATTACCGGCTGGATTTCACCAATCTCGTTGATTTCGAGATTGATCGGCAATCGCAAATCTATACTTAGAGTCATGACACGGATGAACTGTTGGTCGACCATTAGATGAAAGTCGATTTCCATGTCGTCAAAGTTCACATCTAGAAGTGGATCATCGATGACGGTCTCACCGGCTTCGTTGGTGCTCGTAGTGCCTGGACCAATTTTGATGGTTGGAGGCGATTGTGGACGCAGCCCGAGAATTACCGGACTGTTGCGTTTGTGCAGTAAATCGGCAGCAGAGGGCATTATTAGTCCGAGCCCGTCCGATGTCAGGAGGTCCACCGTGTCCGGTCCGATATTCATGCACAGCGCGCCAGATTGGTAGGCAGCGAATGCAAATTGGTCGAGTACTTGCTGGTGGATGCCAAAGCCGATGCCATACGCAGCACCTGTGTCCGGCCGGGTATTGCCACTGAAGAAATTGCTTTCCGGTACCGTAATAATCGCGGGTGCCAACGCCGGTGGCCCGCAGGTGTCACGCTTTTCCGCAAAGGGCAGAGCACCGGAGTATATGCCCATGCTGAGACCATCATCATCGGTCTCGGTGTATCCGCCTGCGACTTCGTAGATGTCCATCGCGCCCAGCTGACCCGTGCCTCCCAGGAGTGCTGAGGCCGGCATACGGCCACTGATTCCGATTTGCTGCTCACAGCGGTCGGCTATCATGCACACGTTATCGACACATTCTTCCGCAAAGGCGCCGCACTCGGCAATGGTGCCGGATTCGCAAGGCAGGCAGGTAGCGGTGGACAGTCCGTCAACCAAGCTATCTTGAATTTGCGTGGATAGCATTTCGACGATGATACCCTTGATCAGAGAATCACTTAGATCACACAGGAAATTGCCACTAATTGTCACGTCGTCATCTTCAAAATTGACGTCGGAGTTTGTGACCTCAAGGCGAGTGGTGTTCTCATCTGCATCAAGTGGAAAGTCCAAGGTCATCGTGATGGTGAGCTCGTCACGATTTCCGCCAGCAGTATCAATACTCACATCGCATTCCGCACCAGAGATGTTGATGGGGATCGGATTTACAGAGGCGAGTCGGGAGCGAATGATGACGTCGATTTCGTGCTGTCCGGCTTGTGGGATAATTTCCAATCGCGGTGCATCACCATTTTGAAGTTCAAGATCGATATTGATTGGACCGCATGTAGTGGCCGGAACTCCGTTGTCGCAACAGATTTCCGTGTCTCCACAAGAGGCCGGAATGTTGATGTCCAGACCGCCGCCGCCGAGAAAGTTTCCTACCAAAAGGGCAGGGTCAGCTTCGATGGCAGCGAAAGCCGATGAGGTAACACGTACTTGAATCGCGTTGGCCGAACGTTGTGCGCCGGGGAAGCCACCGGGAATGGGGCCCATTGAATCGCAGCCGCCACAGCCGCCTCCTGAGCAACCGCCAAATACAAGACTGAGGGCAAGGCCGACTAGGCCAGTTTGAAAAATCGCTCGCTGGGACAACTTCATGAGTAGACTCTCTTTCTTCGCAGTGAACTGCGGCAGTGGACCCTATGGTGTAGAGGGGCCCGAGGTCAACTCTCGATAATTAGCCGACGGCAAGCTCAAGACTAACTGGCTGCCAGTCCGGGGATCTTGTCTAAAAAGTCCAAGGTGACTTCACCCACAATTTCAGGGTGTTCAAGTGGGGTGGAGTGAGTGCCCTCCTCAATTTCACAATACTGCGAATCCTGAATCAGATCGGCCATTTCCCGTCCTAGGGAAGGCGGTGTAAAGGTATCGAGTTGGCCCGAGATGACTAGAGTCGGAATTCGAATTTCTGGCAGGAGTTCTCGGGTGCTGTGCTCTGCCATTTGGGAGAGCATTTCCAAAAACAGCACCGGATCCATTTGTGCCAAACTCTTGAGGTAAGGCATGAAATCTCGATGACTCAGGAGTTGTTCCTGGAACTCAAATTTGGTCGCCAAGCGATAGACCCAGTCTCTCGGGAGTATCGCTCTGCCTAGACTGCTGAAGAGGCCCGGGGCTTTGTCCAAGGTTTTGCGCATCATCGGAAGTGCGGCCTCTAACATGCCAGATCCTTTGAAGGTCTTGAGCGGATCGGAGTGTGCACCACACATCAATACCAGCCCTTTACTGCGGTACCGGTGTCGCCTATGAAACTCCAGAGCGACCTGAACGCCCATGGAATGTCCGATGATGACTGCCTCATCAATACCCGCATCGTCCAGCACACTGGCTAGATCGTCACTCAAATTGGGTATGCTGACGTTGTCCGCGATTTTGGGTTTTTGCGAACGGCCGTGGCCGCGATAGTGCCAACGCAGCACTTGATTATCGACAGCCAGCGCTGGTTTTAGATACTTCCAAATAAAGCCATCGCAGCCGATTCCGTCACACAGTACGATGGGGAGGCGCCCTGGTTTAGGCGCGCCTATTTCGTAGTATAAAGGAGTGCCGTCTACACTTGAAATTGCGTAGCCAACACGGGCTGCAGGCAGAGCTATAGACAAGTCTATTGACTCTCAGTCAGCTTAGGAGTTGTCGTTACCGTCGCCAGTGGTTGGCGTTGGTGCTGGCACTGGAGTCAGTGGAGTGTCGGGAATGTCGTTGACGGAAGGAAAGTCCATCACACTTCTGCGCGCTGTCTTCCAGGCTTTTTGAACAATCCAACTCAGTGAGCGATCTTGTCGTGATGCCTCTTCTTTAATCTCGCGAAGCATTTGCTCGGGAAAGTAGAGGCTCTGTTTTCTCTTATCGGATCCTGCCATAGGCCCAAGTTTTCAAATAGTGGCGATGATCTGTCAAGGCATAGTGGTCGCTTAGTTTGTCCGAACTTTGATGAGAGGAGGTTTTCTTGTGAAAGGGGTAGAAGAAGATCAGGCTAATCTTCACTCTTAGGTATTAATGACTGTTGGGGTGTTTGAATTCGGGAAAAAGCTCGCTACTATAACTGGCCCAATACGCCCGGTGTGGCGCACAGATAGGGGAAGATGTTGATGGCTAAAATACTAAAAAAGAAAGAACTCGAGAAGTTCAAAGCCCTTCTGGAAACCAAGCGTGACAGCGTTTATCAGAACGCCAAAAAAACGCTAACCAGCAACATGGTCTTGGACAAGAATGACTTGCCGGATGAAATGGACCTGGCGTCCAGTGAAGCGTTGCAATCATTTGAGTTCCGTTTGCGCGGCCGAGAAAAGGCTCATCTCACCAAGCTCGATTTAGCACTTCGTAAAATCGAAGATGGTAGCTTCGGGATCTGCGTTGAATGCGAGGAGGAGATCCACAAGAAGCGCTTAGAGGCACGGCCGGAGACACAGCTGTGCATTCGTTGCAAAGAAGATCAAGAGCGAGATGAGAAGGTCTACAGTTAGTTAGGACTCTGGTAGCTGCCATGCGGTAGCTGCCATGCGGTAGCTGCTCATGTCTGGTGTTCTACGGCACGCTGTTTAGCGCGTGCTCTAGGCTGTGGCTGGATTCATGTCCTGAATTTACGTCCAAGTGTTTGCCCAAACACGAGGCCAACTCGCGATACCTGTTGCTAATATTGTAAGGGATGAGCCTTGGCGGACGTCTTACTTAGGGGCGCCCGCAGTCAACGAGCCATCCGTTGTGGAGCAATGTTTTCGTTTTGGAGCGATCGGCTGTGTGCTGAGATTTTTTCCGGTGTAACTATTCACAATGTTTCGGAGTAAGCGAAGCATGCAATCCAAATAGGGGTGGAACTACTGTGTCTGATAAGAGCAAAGAGAAATCTTCTAGCGAGAGCAAGGCGCGACCCTCTAGCGAGAGCAAAGAGAACAGCCGTCGGGGATTTATGAAAACTGCGACTCTCGCAATCGGTGGCGTGATGGGGGCGATCACTGCAGTCCCTCTCGTGCGTTATTTTTTGCACCCCGTAGGTCGGAGGATGGTGTCTACACCAAGTGCGCCGATCGACATCGCCGCAGCCTCGGACATCGTTGCTGGTGCCGCTCCTGTCCGCCTTCCCATTATCGCCTCGGGCGTCCGGGACGCTTGGAACACTGCCAATGATATCGCCGTAGGTAGTTGCTGGGTCTCGAAGTCCGAAGCAGGGGAGATCACCGCCTACAGCTCCGTGTGTCCCCACTTGGGATGTTCGATTAGTTTTTCCGAGAAGTCGGACGACTTCCGGTGCCCTTGCCACAACAGCTCCTTCAACAAGAAGGACGGCGGACGCAATGAAGGTCCGGCAAAGCGAGGGCTTGATCCCTTGGAGATCAAAGTCGAAGAGGGACGAGTCAAAGTTGTCTACAAGCGTTACCGCAACGACATCTCCGATCGAGAGCCGGTGTAATTCATGTTGTCAAAAATTGGCGATTGGTTTGATGAGCGAACCGGCTACCGAGCGGGCATAGCAAAAGCACTAGATGAGGACGTACTCGGAGGAGCGCGCTTCGCCTACGTCTTTGGCTCGGTCCTCACCTTCTTGCTCGTCTTGCAGATGACCACGGGCGTATTTCTCGCGATGTACTACAGTCCTTCGGCCACCGATGCCTGGGCTTCTGTCGCATTTATCAACGACCAAGTAACAGCTGGTTGGTTTGTCCGAGGTCTGCACTCGCACGGCGCGTCCGCGATGGTGATTGTCGCGGGATTGCACTTGTTGCAGACTGCGATTTACGGAGCCTACAAGAAACCCCGAGAACTCAACTGGATTATCGGTGTTGTTCTGTTAGGACTTATCCTAGCCTTTGCCCTGACGGGTTATCTGCTTCCCTGGGATCAAACCGGGTATTGGGCAACGCAAGTCGCTACCGGAATCGCGGGCACATCTCCAGTCATCGGGCAGCAAGTGCAAGAGGCCATGCAAGCTGGCAACGGCTATGGCAATCTCACGATCACTCGCTTTTTCGCGCTGCACGTCTTTGTACTGCCAGCCATCTTGATCGGCATGACGGTATTTCACATCGCGCTCTTCCGTAAACATCATCAAACACCACCGTGGTGGCTAGACAAGAAGGAACTGAAAGCGCGCACACAGCCATTTTGGCCCGACCAGATGTTTAAGGATATCGTGGCCATGGCGGTGGTATTCGCGCTTTTGATCATCGTGAACTACCAGACTGGCGGGGCTCATTTAGACGCGCCCGCAGATCCTTCTACTGCTTTTGATGCTCGGCCAGAGTGGTATTTTCGTCCGCTCTTTCAGATGCTCAAGTACTTTCACGGACCAATGGAAGTGATCGTCGCGCTGGGAGCGCCTGTGGTGATTGGTGGGGTATTGCTCGGTTTGCCCTTTGTTGATCGCGGACCGGAGCGCAATCCAATGAAGCGTCTGCCTTACCTCGCAGTTTTGGCTGTAGGAATTGTTCTAACTGTCGGACTGACCCTTGCTTCCTACCGAGAAGATGCGAACAATCCCGAGTTCCAAAAGGCTGCAAAGCATTCTCATGCACGGGCAACAAAAGCCCGAGAGCTGGCCGTAAAATACGGGGTTCCAGCACAGGGTGGACCTGCGGTATTCACGATGGAGCCCGGATATCAGGGCAAGAAATTGTTCTCTCGCGATTGCGCTGGTTGCCATCTTGGCTCTGATCGCAAAGGCCCCGAGATAGCCTCAGGCTATAACTCACGGCAGTGGATTTCGGACTTCTTGCACAACCCCGCGGCAGATCGATTCTTTGGTCCGACCAAGATCACCGGCATGGATCCGGTCACTGCTAGCGACGAGGACTATGCCGCACTGATCGAATTTGTGTACGCCCAGACCGGTGCTGATGACGTCAACGTCGATTTGGCCGCACAGGGAAACAAACTGTTTGACGACGGAGACTGTAGTGATTGTCACGCCAGTGATTGGGAGACAGAAGATGAAGTTGGTCCCAACATCGGCAAGCGCGGCAGCCACGACATGATCAAGCAGTTCATCGTGACTCCAAACCACGCTCGTTGGTTCGGTGACAAAAACGAGATGCCAAGCAGCAAGGGCAAGTACTCAGAGGCTGAGCTCGACGAAATTGCTGGCTATATCCTCGGCCTGCAGTCCAAAGCGCGAAACTCAGATTGAGCTGGAGCACTGGGTGTCAACTGCATTTGGCATCCAGAACCCGCCAGTATCGCAAGCATTTTGGTTACCCCGATTCACTTCATTTCCACTCGCCACAGCGGGTCGTGGGCCCCAAAATCGGTTTTTGAGCATTTTTTTTGCCGTGATCTCCCTTTATAAGTAACTATAATCACGGGGGTTTGACAGATATCGGTCCCAACCGAGACAATTGCATTGATTCTCTTGCGGGCTCTGTCGTCAAATTCGACAAGACGGTGGCCGTCCGTATTGACTTAGAACTATACAAGGAACGAATTTGATGAATAACAATTGGCGAAACTTACTTTTGGTAGCAAGTCTTGGACTGGGTGCTGGGACAATGAGCTCAGGCTGCGTGGTCAGAGCTCAAGTTCGGCCCGTGCATGTCGTTACTAGACGACCACCTGCTCCTCGCTACGTGACTCCACAAGTCCGTACAGGACACGTATGGGTGAAGGGGCGCTGGCAGTGGCAAAACAACAATTGGGCGTGGACTGGCGGGCATCATGTTCGAGTTCGTGCGGGACATAGCTATGTTGGCGGTCGTTGGGAACAACGTGGAAATCGCTGGCACTGGGTCGACGGTCGTTGGGAAGCTGGCGCGCGGGGCAGGGCAACCGTCCGGGACCATCGCCGCACAACTCCAGCGCCACGAGTCGTAGCTCCACCACCACGGGTTGTGCCTCCACCCAGGCGAGTCGATGTCAGAGATCACCGCAGACCCGTTGTACGGGCATTTCCGATAGCTGCACCACCAGCACCTCGGTATCAACGTCCGGCACGCCAGCGAGTTGGCTCGGTTTGGATCCAAGGACGCTATCAGTGGCAAAATGGCGCGTATGTGTGGAATGTCGGCCGTTGGGAGAAAGCACGAGCCAGGCAGGTTTGGGTTGCTGGTAGCTGGACCTCCGCAAATGGACGTTTCACTTGGACGGTAGGTCATTGGCAGGCAGCGCCTCGGGGAGTTGATGTTCGAGATCACCGCAACAATGGTCGGAAGAATGAAGTTGTACCGGCACGTCGCGGTCGACCTAGGTAGTTGTTGACGCAGTAGTTTTAGAGCAGCGAGTTTTAGAGTAGCGAGTTCGCATTCGCGGAGCCGTACTCTGATATCGTAAACGCCCCTGACAATCGTTGGGGGCGTTTTGCTTTTGCGCAACGCGAAAATGGGAATGTAACTCGGTATGCGACTTCACAAACTTACTTCAGTACTATTTCTTAGCGCGGCTCTTGTTGTTGGCGCGTCTGCTCTTGGAACGGCCTCGGCAGAGGCGCAGTCCCAAAGCGGAGTGAAGGCGGAAATCGCAAGTATCAAGGCATCGTTGTCCGAACTGCAGAAGGCCAGCGTCAGCCTTCCGACATTGTCGCAGGCGGTGGCAGAGCTAAGCTCAACACTAGCCGTCTTGGAAGAGAAAGTGGCGGCGCAGGGACGGGCAGCGCAGAGCAATCCTGGCGCATTTGAGGAGCTGGACGCATTGAAGGGCCAAGTGGGGCGTCTTCGTACCGAAGTCGAGTACCTGCGAACAGGAATTGCCAATGTCGAGCAGCCCGCCGTTCAATCGGGTGCTGGTGGTAGTGCCATATACGCCAAAGGCATGCGAATTTCGACCGAGGATGGGCGTTACGAGATGACCTTGGGGGGCTACGTCAATGCTCGCTACGAGCTGCAAGTGCCCGAAGATTTCTCAGGGCTTGATAAGGCGGGGTTTGAAATGCGCCGGTCTCGTTTCAACCTAAGCGGCAAGCTGGGCGACAACGACTTGCACTATACCGTCCAGACAGAGCTTGCCCAAAGTGGCACTCCCTTATTGGACTACTATGTAGATTGGCAGTTTACAAAAGAGATTAGCGTCCGAGCAGGGCAAAGCAAACTCCCCTACACGCGATCTTTCTTGGTCGATGGTCAGAATAGAGTTTTTCACGAACTTGCGCTGAGCCAGGATTTGCAGCGCTATGACCGTGATATCGGCGTATGGGCAATCGGTGCCGTGTTTGACGAGAAATTGCGATACCACGGAGGCGTGAGCAATGGCAGTGGCCTCAATACGAACAATTCTAATATAGACCTTACCCTCTCGTTGCGTTTAGAAAGCGCGCTGATGGGAGAGTATATCAAAGCGGGAATGGGCGATGTCGCAGGTACAGAGACTGCAGCACTGACGGTGGGGGCAGCGGTTGTTCACGACTTGGTGCCAGTACCGTCCATCTTGTCCGGTATTGAGGTCGGTAGCCGAGATGTTGATGCTGATGGTATCAACGACAATATCCGGGTAATTAGTACCGCGGTGGATGCTCAATATCGCCACAAAGGATTCGATTTGCTCGTGGAAGCAACTTGGCGTCACGAGCGCTGGGGCGCGATTTTGGAGCATGACGAAAATCGTGACCTGTCCGATGTTGTTGCTGCGAGTTCTTCTGGACACCGAAATTATCTCGGCTTTAGCGCGGAAGCGTCGTACTTTGTTATGCCCAAGCGTCTTCTTGTTGGTGCCAGAGTCAGTCACGGGCGCTTGCCTGTCCTACTCCTATCCGGACGCACGGTTCTCGCGCCACCACGGACGCAGCGAGCACTGCAATTTGACGGTATTGTACAACTCTACCACCGAGGTTCACGCAGTCTGGGACTGAGCTATAGCCTAACCAACTTTAATGCGAAGGATGCGCCGGATCCTGATAACGATATTTCACACGCCATGATTCTGGAAGTGCAAGTCGAGCTGTAGCGGGCGCTTCGACCTCGGATCTCCGAACTCACACAGGGCGGCCAGAACTTCGGTGGATTGAATTTGAGGTTTGATCATGTGGGCTTGGCTGTATTCGAGTTGGGTATCCAGGGGTGAGTGTGAGGTGGACGGGCGTATTGGTGCTTGGCACAGCAATTGTCCGGGGCAGCGTCTGCGAACCATCACGAGACACCCGACCTCCGCCTCCGCCTCCGCTTTCCGCCTCCGCCTCCGTCCGCTACCGCGAGACCTTGTAAAGCACCCCAATGATATGTCGAAACCGCCCCAGTAGCGCTTCATCGACCGAATCGATGTAGCCAAGCGCACTCGC
>JAESTW010000208.1 GCA_016763395.1 Kofleriaceae bacterium | reverse complement strand
GATCAGCCAGCAGAGTTTCGCATTGATGTCAGGGCAGAGAATCTGGCGGCGAGGTAGTGCTCGGCGGGGGCTGATGTTTGGGCTGAGGCGGCGCGGCTTGAGACTCGAGCTTGCGCAGGTACGCTCTAGTGTCCGGTCTTCCTGGCTCGATCTCGAGAGCCCGCAGCCATGCTCGCTTCGCGTCCGCAGCCCGGCCTCGTTGAATGTACACCAAACCAAGACGGCTAAAACTCTCAGCATTGTCCGGGGCTATCTCGGTGGCACGCTCAAAAAGAGCAATCGCCTCGTCTCTGGACGCGGTGGTTTTTTGGTTTGCCAATAGAGATGCCAGTAGGGCTAGGGCACTATCATCGTTGCTGTTGTCGGTGATTCGCTGCCGAAGTAGTTGTGCTGCCAAATCGAGGCGTCCGACGCCCACGAGCATTGCCGGAGTCGTTGCCATGGCTGCGCCCCCAAGAGAGTTCAGCAGCGCATAGGCCTCTGCATACTGTCCGCTCAAGAGCAGGCGCCACGCGAAGTGGATTCGCAGTTCCATACCACCTCCGCTGTTGTTTCGGCCTTCTAGTCCGAGTTGGTACGCGATGTCCTCGGCAATTAGCGTGCTTTGGAATTCTTCATGAATGAAGACTTGGCTGGTTTGAGGCAGGTAGGGCAAGAGACTGGGGTGAACGATCTCAGGAAGTGCATCTATTGCGAATCGATCTTCCAGCCCTATAGCGATGATAGCCGAGCGAAGATGAGCGCGCGAGAGTTCGAATCGGGCTCTGCGCAATGCGGTGAGCCTTGCGAGTTTCTGTCCGACCATGCCTTGGAATTGTAGCGGTGGCAAATCGGAAAGCGGAGAACCATCACTCGGAGGCGTAGTTCGAAAGGCGTATGCCCGTCCCACGGGGACTGCGAATGGGGTTTGGGGCACGAGCGCATCTCCCCAGACAGGGAAGCCTCGTTGCAGGTTCTTGCTCGCAAGTCGTCCGGCAATCTTGCCTTTCTGGCCGTCATCGATGTAGGGCATGTAAAGTTCGGGCAGTCGCTTTCGTAGATATTCCAAGAACCACAGGTCCCGTACCATCGCAGGGCTAGCCACGGCTATATCTGGGCGGGCTCCAGCAACCAAATCTTCGTACAGCGAGACAAAAAACAGAGGGTCACCGTTGGCGAAGAAGAGCCCCGGGCCGGGAGGCATTAAAGAAATTGTCTGATCCCAGAGCTGCATAGCATCATCGCTGCGATCTCGTTCCAAAGCAGCGGTAGGAGAGGCCAAGAGAGCCATAACAAGTAGCGGCATGAGCGTTACGACGCTGACAATTGGTGTGGATAGCAGTGCGGCTGATTCGTTGTCGCTGTTTCGGGCAAGGCTTGGCGCTATCATCCTAGACACCGCCATAGCTACGACAGCGGCACCAATTGCCAGGCAAAAGTACGCGATACCGAGATAGGCTCGCATGTCCGGGTTGAGGGAGGATTGCAAGGAGGAAGCAAAGAGTACGCAGACGACGATAGAGAGCAAGGTGCCGCAGCCGCGCAGTCGAGTAATCCAGCCAAAGAGAAGGCCGGCGATGCCGACAAAGAAGAGGGGAAATGCGGCCCCTTCAGTGAGTAGCAAAAGTCGTTGCGCGATTCGTTCACCGATACTGCTCGAACTAAAATTGTCCTGATAGACGCTGGCGGTGACAAGGTCTGAGAAGTTCTCCCACGAGCTGGGATCTCCCCAAACAAAGAGGCCGGGGTTGAGTGCCAACGCGCGAATGGGCAGATAGAGGTACAGCATCGCAGCGAGCAGGCATAGGGCAAATGCATAGGGCAATAGCCGCAAGGAGCGCTTCTTGGCTGAGAGCAAGAGACTCACCAGCATTGGCATCGCGACGCTAAGGGAGATGGCTGGGTGAATCGTGCCCGCTAGTGCCATAAGAAAAACCCCCGCCATTGCCTGGGAAGCGGGCGCATTGTCTTCGCGGATAAATGGCAGAAGGTATACCAGTGACCAGGCGAGCAGCGCGAAGGTTGGTGTGTAGACTTCAGCTCTAGTTGCGTTGAGAATGAGGGCGGGTGTGATGCCGACCAGTACTGCCGCAGCGATTCCCAAGAGAATGTGTTTGGGAAAAAAACGCTGAACTAGGGCGACGGTACCGGACAGCGCGGCACCAGCAGATAGGGCGCTCAAGACGGAGAGGCGGGTAGCGATTTCACCAATGGGAATTAGGGTGGCGAGCTTTCCGAGTAGGCTGTGGCCAGGATGCCCGGGCGGATGGGCGCCACCGAGATTGTGGGCAGCGGCACTGAGTTCACCGACATCCATCCATAATATCCCTGCAGACATCATGCACAGGTAGACACTGCTACTTACTACAAAGAAGAGAAGGGGAGCGCTTTTTTGCTGTGCAAACTCAAACCAGCTGGGGCTGGATACATTTGCCACGTCCGTCATTGCTGAGGACACTATCACTTCACGTTGGTGTGATTTGAGGAGACGGGCTGAATCGACCAAAGGTGACAGAGTTTTTTGAAATACTGATTCCTGTCGAGGAAGCCTGAAAATCTACCGCTAAGCGAAGCGATCCGGTACCCTCGGGCCACCTATGAGACCTTTAGCAATTCTCGCAGTCGTGCCCTTTCTATCGCTCGTTAGCTCACCGGCGTTGAGCGAAAGCATGTCCGTAGTAAAAGGGCAGATTGTTCAGGCAGAAGCCTGGCCCGAGTATGACTTGGTGGTAGAAATTTCGCCGGCAGTCAGGCGCGAGCGAGCCGTTATCATTCGCGACACCGCTGCTTCAGCAGGAATGACCAACGGCGTGTTATTGGCGGGAATCGGTGAGGTCGAAACGAATTTTTCTCATTGCTGGTCCGAAGCAACCTGGGCTTGCCAAGGGCCTAATTCATCGAGCTGCAACAACGGTCCAGTCATCGCTGGAAGTGCGGACGGCCCTTGCGGGAATGAGCAAGGCGGCTTGGGACTTTTTCAGTTTGACTCGGGAACCTACAGCCAAACCATCGCCACCTACGGCCCGGACATCGTAACCATGGAGGGCAACGTCAACGCAGTAGTTCCCTTCTTGGTGACCCGGGCGATTCAGTCGGTCGAAGGCGTCAACTCTGAGCAAGATGCGCTCGACTGGATGAACTCCATCCCCATTGTAGATGGTGATCCAAAGTTTGAAGAGTGGCTCTACTTTGTAGCTTGGCGTTACAATGGATGCCAAGGTTGTACGAATCAACAAAACAAGTATCGCGCCGGCACGCATACCTTACTCGCGGAGATGGGCGCCGATTTCTGGATGAGTACTGCGACAGAACCAAGCGCACCAGAAGGCTGTTTGCCCGTGTCTTCTGTAGGCAGTGAATTTGAGGAGAGTGACCCGTGTTTTGTTGAGTTTGGACCGAGTCAATTTTGGCGCCACGAGTCGGACGGACACGGCGGTAATGTAGCGTGGACCCTAACGACAGACAACAGCAACGCGAGCAACTACGGCGTTTGGTATCTGGCCTTTTCTGGTAGCGGGCGATACCAAGTTGAAGTGTACAGCGACGGAGCCTTCGCCAAGAGCACGCAAGCGGCTTATGAAATAGGATACGCGGGTGGCAACGCCCGCGTTCTTGTCGATCAGTCTCGCGCTGGCGGGTGGAGCAGCCTCGGTAGTTTCGAGTTTTCCGAAGATGCACTGTACACAATTCGCCTTGCGGACAATACTGGCGAGGCAAATCCGGGGGTTGAACTCGGCTTTGACACCCTGCGAGTTACTCCGGTTGGCGGAGTGAGTGGTAGCGATGCTGGCACCGGTGGTGGCGGTGACGGTGGCGGTGGTGGTGGTGGCGGTGGCGCTGAGCCGGATGATGACGATGGTGGGCTCATAGCTGGTTGCGGCTGTTCTAGCTCCCAAGGATCGGGCTATCCGGATTTGGGCTGGCTATTGCTTGCGGCGATAACCGCTCTATACTGGCGCCGCCAGCGAGTGGTATAGCTGCTCCAATGAAACTGCAAATTCGCAAGGCAGCACAGTCGGACGTTGCTACAATTCTCGGGTTTGTCCGAGAACTCGCTCGCTATGAGAAGGCGGAAGAGGAGGTTGTCGCAAGCGAAGAAATGTTGCGGGATTCACTCTTCGGAAAATCCCCGGTAGCGTTTGCACTCGTGTGTACAATGGATGAGGTCGCAGTCGGATTTGCCCTCTATTTCTACAATTACTCGACTTGGCTGGGGAAGAAGGGGCTCTTTTTAGAGGACCTCTACGTCTCTCCCTCGCATCGCGGTCAAGGAGCCGGGCTTGCACTTTTTAAGCATCTTGCAGGCATTGCAAGGGAGCAAGACTGCGGCCGAATGGAGTGGAATGTACTCGACTGGAATGAGCCGGCGATTGGGTTTTACAAGTCGCTTGGAGCCAAGCCGCAGGAGGAGTGGGTTGGCTACCGATTGCGGGGAAATGAAATTGCGCTCTTGTGCGAGAGCGCCGCCGGTCCTAAGTCAGCCTAGCGCAAGACCTTTACCACTAAGGCACAGTTAGACACGAGTATCGTGAGTGCCAGTCCTTTGCGCAAGAAGGTTGGGGGCAGGCTGCGAGTTAGCCCGGCACCGACTTGTGCTGCCAGTGCTGAGCCAATCATCAGTGTTGTGGCCAATCCCAAGTGAACATTGCCCATCATAGCCTGTTGTACCGTGCCAACGATCGAGACGATAAGTACCACGATGATTCCCGTACCGGCGGCTGTCCGGATGTCAAACCCGAAGCCGTAGAGCATGAGTGGGATCAAAATAATTCCGCCACCCGATCCAAGAAGTCCAGTGATGACTCCAATGAAGACTCCGAGGTAGCAGATGGAAAAGGCAGAGACTTGTGGGAGTTTTGCGGTGGGCAGGTTTACATAGGGAGGGATTCGAATCCTGGCTAGTGGTCCAGGTTGTGGCGTTGCGAGAATTGGCGTGTTCTTGAACCACAACATCACGGCGATTGTGCAAAAGAGTAGCAAGAAGACCGCAGTAACGATGACGCGTATGAGCGGGATTTCTTTTCCGAAGAGAGCGACCGAACCCATATGGCTTAGCGACTCAAGGAGAAGTCCCCCGAGTAACACCCCGACAACGCTGCCGCCCAGTAGCAGGATGTCAAAACGCGACTCGGCATTGCCCATTGCCCGGTGTCTAAGAAAACTACCTAGTGATGTTGCGATGGTCTGACAAAGTCCGGTGCCGATCGCGATGGCGAGGGGGAGATCTAAGACAACGTGAAGCAGTGGAATCAGTAAGAAACCGCCGCCTACACCAAACATACCCGCGACGATTCCAACGGTCACGCCCAATGCGATAACAACCAAGAGCGAAACCTCAACGCCGCCTACGTGCAGTACTAAATCCATGGGGCTTGCCTTAGCTCCTTGTGACGATAGATACGCATCGGTGCTCTAAATTGAATAGTCCACAGGAGGCTGCGCGGGACTCTGACTGGTCTTGGGTTTGCGTCTGGCGTCGATTTTGGCAAAGAGCCACGCGCTCGTAATGCCCCAGGCCGCAGGGACCAACAAACACGCTGCTATGTAGAGCCAACCACTCTTGTCCATCTCGGTAGTCTAATCGGCAGTTGTGCGCGAGGGCTACAATTTAGCCGTAGAAGTCAAAAGTCACGACTGGGAATTCACTGTATCCGTGCGTTCACAACAATCCAGCAGTGTGTTCACAGGCCGGAGTGTTCCACTTGAAATACTCAGTAGTTATCCGGCCGTCTGAGAAGGCCTTTCCTTTGCACGGCGACGCATAGTGCTCAAACCTATACTCGTGTCCATCACACTTATTTCTTTTCCGAGCTTGGCAGGAGCCGAGCCGTCGATTGAATCAACTCAAGCTCCCATGATTGAAAGTATGGGGATTCGTGTTGGTGGGTATGGTTTCCGAGAACCTACCGGGGCAAACGGTGAAGAGCCGACTGGAACCGGGTGGCAGGCATGTCGAATGAACGGTATTGGTGTTTTCGCCACTAAAGCTATCGACAAGAATTTCTTTATTGAAGGAGGACTCGATACGTACTTTACTGACACCTTTCCCATTCCCGAGTCTAAGAGAATATATGATACACCCTTGGACCGCAGTAGCGCACTTCTCACTATTGCAGCGGGGGTTCGTTTCTACACCGAGTCGCTACTATCCCCCTTTTTGCAGATTGGATTGGGAGCAGAACTCACGCACGTGTCTCTCCCAGCACTTGCGTTGGAAGAAACAGCGCTACTGCCCATGGGATTCTTTGGAGCAGGTGTAACGATACGGGTCGGGGAAAAGGCCAAGGTAGGCGCTGTGTTTCGTGTCAATGCGATGGGGTATTATGATGACGCCCAATTTCAAACAGAACTTGCGCCCGAATTGGAATTGGCGACCCAGGGGCAGTTTTACGCCAGCTTTGCTCTATGAAGCAGCGGTTCAAACTGGGCGTAGTATTTCTCTGTTTGCTTGGGTGTACTGGTGATGAGTTGGCCTCTTCAATCGAAGTAGATTTGCAACTTCCAGAACATTTTCCCGTACCTTGGGTTCCATCAGAAAATCACTTAACAGCACAGTCGGTCGAGTTAGGCAGGTACCTCTTCTACGATACCAGACTTTCGGGTAATGGTACCGTGAGTTGTAGTAGCTGCCACAAACAGGAGTTTGCTTTTGCCGATGATCGTCCACGTTCGTTGGGAGCTACAGAAGAAAGCGGAACGCTCAATGCACCAGCACTAACCAACGTCATCTACTTAAGACCACTTACTTGGGCTCATGACACGATAACGAGTATCGAAGATCAGCTGCTCGGACCGATGTTTGGAGAGAGCCCTGTTGAGATGGGCATGACCGGCGCAACACAGCGTATCTTGGATAGGCTCACCAGTGATACGCTGTACCAACAACTCTTTGAGGAGGCGTTTCCGGCTGCGCCCATCCGGCTAAAACTTGTTCGCTACTCGCTAGCCTCATTCGTGCGTTCTTTGGTTTCTTATCGGGCGCCGTTTGATGCATTCATCGCCGGTGACCGCGATGCAATCTCGATTCAAGCACGCCGAGGATCAGAGTTATTCTATTCTTCAAAACTTGGATGTGGCGGATGCCACGCTGGATTCGCGTTTACAACGGCAGCAGTGTCTGCTGCGACTGGTGACAATCAGTCTTCACCATTTCACAATATTGGGCTCTACAATATTGATGGCGCTGGCAGCTATCCAGATACCGCCCGTGGTCTTATTGAAGAGAGCGGAGTTGCAAGAGACATGGGAAGGTTTCGAGTACCTAGCTTGCGTAACGTGGCCCTAACCGCACCATATGGGCATGATGGTAGCGTCCCAACCTTAGAGGATTTCATTGCTATTTACGAAGCTGGCGGACGACACATCGAAAGTGGTCCATTTGCTGGAGATGGTCGGGAAAGTAGGTGGCGGAGCACCGACCTAAAGGATTTTTCACTCGCGGACGACGAGCGAATCGACCTTATTGCATTTCTGGAAAGTTTGAGCGATGTGGCTATCACTACAGACCAAAATCATAGCAACCCGTGGCGATTTTGAAGCTGGCGAGGTTGCCAAAGTAAGTGCTTCCAATAGTACGAATCAAGCCTGATTTCTAACGTAGACTCGGGCGAATGCTAAATCGAGTCCCCCTTTCGCAGGTAGTTTGTCCGCTTATCTCGCCTTCTGAGCTCATTGCCGGCTACGATCTCTTGCTACTCGATGCGTATGGAGTGCTCGTACACAACTCCGGGGCCATGCCTGGAGCATCTGAGTTTCTCGAGGAAATCGCGCAGCAAGACAAAGACTTTTTGGTGGTGACCAACGATGCGTCTCGTTTGCCCGAGACTTGTGCGGCAAAGTTTCAGGGATACGGACTGAATATCCCAGCGGACAAAGTTGTTACGTCAGGCTCTCTCTTCGCCCGATATTTTCAGGATGAGGGACTCTCGGGAGCTCGGGTGATGGTTTTGGGATCGGCGGACAGTGTCCGGTATGTTCGGGAAGCAGGTGGCGAGGTCGTGGAGCCATCGGCTGATACGGCGTTTGATATGCTCGCCCTATGCGACGAGGCGGGCTACCCATTTTTGAAAACGATGGACCTCGTGTTGACCAACTTGTGTCGGCATATCGATCGTGGATCGTGTCCGAAGTTGGTGGTTCCCAATCCCGATGTCATCTATCCAATCGATGGCAATGCCTTTGGCTTCACAAGTGGCGGCGCTGCACTATTACTCGAAGCTGCGCTGGAGAAACGCTACCCTATGCAAAAGCTAAAATTTACTCGACTGGGCAAGCCTCATCCGCCTATGTACGAGGAAGTCCGCAGGCGTGTGGCGCCGGGAGTGTCCATGGTGATGATCGGCGATCAGATTGATACGGACATCGTTGGCGCTCGAGCAGCCGGGATTGACGCAGCACTTGTGGATACGGGCATAGCAAAATGGGACCAACTTGTTGTTGATCCCATGCTCGCTCCGACCTATCGTTTGGCGGGCCTAGTGTCTGGCCCCCAGCGTCCGGTATAGTGTCCGGCTTAGCGTCCCGAATAGACTAAGGTTACGTTGTCGTAGTTTGCTTGCGTGGGAGTTAAGGAGACAGCGGTTCCGTTCTTGCTGAATGGAAAGCTGGCTTGGGCGTTTTCGGCCGCTGTATTTACATTGGCCTCACTGGTCTCAACACGGACATTGTAGTCTCCGTCCGGCACATCGCTTTGAATGGTCCAAGTTGCCGAGATGGGAGTATTGTGGTCCAGCTTTGTTGAGCCGGAGGTTACATCTACAGCAGGAATAGGCGCCTTGGCGTTCCAGGCCTTGAGATAACTTGCCCGAATCCCGGAGTGCCGATAGATGGTTGTGATAAAGTTGCCGTCCGCCGATTCAATCCAAGCAGCCACGATATTGTTTGGGGAATACTGCTCACCGGCGCGAGGAGTTGTTGTGAACCCGATG
>JAESTW010000207.1 GCA_016763395.1 Kofleriaceae bacterium | reverse complement strand
GTTGCTCCAGCTCCAGTTGCTCCAGCTCCAGTTGCCATTTCAAATCCCGTGGTTGCTGCCATGCCGGCAGTGCTCACTCCGACACCAGTGGTCGCTCCCGCCCCAGTATTCGCTCCCGCCCCAGTATTTACTCCGGCACCCATGGATCCGGCACCCGTTAAGAGTAGTACGTCAACGGCCGCTTCGGTTCAGGAGTGCGACTCATGCCACAAACAGACTCCCGCCGGTTTTTCGTTTTGCCAGTTATGTGGGAAGCCCTTGGCCGCTACTGCTGACGATCCTGTCGTGGTCGGTCCTGCAGTGGTCGATCCTGCAGTGGTCGCTCCTGCTATTGCATCAGCACTTGGCGAGCCCAGGGTGACCAGTGTCGGTGGTACGGGCTTGAGCAGCCCCAACACCAATTCAGAATTTCAGACGACTAGCGGCCCCATTTGGGGAAATCTCATTTCTGTTACCCGAAGTGGTGCGGATGGAGACACGCATGCGCTTCGGGGGGACTACGTAGAAATCGGACGCTCCAAGCCGTCTCACCTGTGTTTTGACGATCCGTATTTAGCCACAACCCATGCTCGCGTAGAGCGTTTGGGGGCAGGGACATGCCAGATCGTACCGATGGATTCCATAAACGGCGTTTTCTTGCGAGTTCGGACCGAGAAGTCTGTGGTCAGTGGCGATACCATATTACTTGGACGGCAACTGCTTCGATTTGACTTGCTACAACCGGCAGAGGCTGCGCCGAGGCAACTTGTTCAGCACGCGGTTTCCCGTTTTGGTTCTCCCTTGCGAGAGGCCTGGGCACGTTTGTCCCTGATGCTGCCCAACGGCGGTGTCCGCGATGTGCGCTATCTGCACCAGGACGAAGTTGTCCTGGGGCGCGAAGAAGGAGAGATCTGTTTTCGTGAGGACGGGTTTCTGTCTAGGCGCCACGCCACACTTTGCTGGAACAAGGGGGTGTGCACATTGACCGACCTGGGCAGTGCCAATGGTACATTTTTGCGTATTGGCGAAGCCGCCAATTTAAGTGATGGCGACGCCTTGCGAATTGGCGATCAGATGTTCCGCTATCATCCGGTAGGATAGGATAGACGCGGTGGAGACGAAATAACGATGGGAGCTTGGTTAAAAGTGGGATTGCGAAAGTGCACATTGGATGAGTAACTGTCCGAACTGCACCTTGCCCTTAGAAAACTCATCTCGTTTTTGCGGGGTGTGTGGGACCAGGCAAACTGAGCCCGGCGATATCCCTTTGCCCAAAACTCTGCTGTCGGCGGCACCACCGCCAGAGGCAGCGATGGTAGGGGTTTTCGATGATGACTCGGTGGCAGAAGATGTCCCGCGCGCTTCGTCCGAGCATGGCTCTTCCCGCGCTGCATCTGAGCATGATTCTGCGTCCGAGCGTGATTCCGAACGCGATTCGTCCGAGCATGATTCTGCATCTGAGCATGTTTCCGAGCATGATTCTGCATCTGAGCATGATTCCGGGCGCGCTGCGTCTGAGCATGATTCCGGGCGTGCTGCGTCTGAGCATGATTCTGCGCAGGTGGCATCCGCCGAGGAATCAGAGTTTTTCGATCCCAATGATCCGGTCGTAGGCATGACTCTGAATGGCCGCTATGTCGTTCAGAGCAAGATCGGCGAAGGAGGATTTGGCGCTGTCTATCGAGGCATACAAAAGGGCACCAATCGTGTTGTTGCCATCAAACTGTTGCATCCAGAGATGACCAGAGACCAAAACGTGGTGGAACGGTTTCGCCGAGAGGGCAATGTTCTGTGTCGCCTGAAAGACGCGCACACAGTAACCACCTACGATTTTGACCAAACGCCAGACGGAACCTTATTTATGGCGATGGAGTTACTTGAGGGCAATAGCCTTCACGATCTCTTCGCCCAAGAGGCTCCGATCGGTTGGCGGCGCATGCTGAAAATCATCAGTGAAATGTGCAGCTCACTGGCTGAAGCGCACGCGATGGGAATTGTCCATCGCGACTTGAAACCCGAAAACGTGCATCTCGAAAAACGGTCGGGCAACGATGATTTTGTAAAGATACTCGATTTTGGAATCGCAAAAATGCTTCGAGGAGATGGCAACAGCGCGAACGCCCCTCAACTCACTGCCATGGGGCAAACTCTGGGAACCTTGGAGTACATGTCTCCCGAACAGTTGATGGGGAAAACCTTAGATGGGCGCAGTGACGTGTATGCGATGGGCGTACTGGCCCATGAACTCATTACCGGACAGCTGCCCTTTCCCGAAGCGATTGGCCCCGCGCTTCTCATTACTTCTCAGCTAAAGAGTACACCGCCGGCCATGAGTTCGATTCGCCCGGACAATGGTATTCCGCCAGAGGTCGATGCCTTGGTTCTCAAAATGCTGGGCAAGCAGGTCGAGGACCGATTTGATGACGTGGATTGTTTGCGCCAAGAATGTTTGAGGATTCTCAGGGGCCACACACTTCGTCGAGCGGTGGTTCAGCCGCCCCAGGTCCAAGCACCGTCGGCATTCCAAGAACAGGCGCAGGTGCAACCGCAACGAATGCAGACCAATTCCGGTATGGCAAAGCGCTCGGTTTGGGTGTGGGTGGCTGTTGCCGCGATATTGCTGTCCGGCGGAGTAGCGCTCTACATTCTCTAGAGCGCCGACCGGTTTGCATCGAGCGCCAAAACGCCGATTTACGGCATACCACGGGATCTGTGAGCCCGTTTCTCGTCGTTGTTCCGCCTAGTGGGTACCAACCCACGTCGTTGTCACGCCTTGAGCTACTTGTAACTCGGCGCTGTTGCTTGGTCTGCAAACCGATCGACGCTCTAGCCGCCAGTGGCGGAAGTGCATCATGAGCAGACACAAGAGCGATTCCATACGCATTTCAACGCGGCGAGTCGGAGTTTCGCCCTGCGATTGTGCTTGAACAGAGTCGGGATTTAGCTTAATGTCACGTGGACACTAAGTCGAGCATGAGAATCACAAGCGAAAGATACGAGAATCAACGAATCCGGTGGCCAGCTGCGGGCCGTCACATCCTCGCGCAATTCGACGAGCGCAGTGTGGTCGTCTACCAAGCCTACCGAACCGAAATCGGTGAGTTTGCGGTCAACCACGGTTACTTTGGCGGTGCGTTTCAGCTCAATCGAATGACCTGGGTCAAACCCAATTTCCTGTGGATGATGTATCGCAGTGGCTGGGGAACCAAACCAGAACAAGAGATGACATTGGCCGTGCGGCTCAAGAGAAGCGCATTCGATTTCATGCTCGCGAGCGCGGTTCATTCCAGCTTCCAGCCCGGAGTCTACTCGTCGCAAGAGTCGTGGAGGGAGCAATGCAAGCGGTCGGAGATTCGTCTGCAGTGGGATCCGGATCATTGCCCTAAGGGTAGAAAAGAAGAGCGGCGCGCGATTCAGATAGGCATTCGCGGAGAGGCATTGCGCAAGTATTCCCGGGAGTGGATTCTCGAGATAGAGGATGTCTCAGAGTTTGTCGCACAGCAGAGATTGCGGGTTGACGACTTGGGGCAATTGAATACCCCGAGAGAAGAAGTATATCCTCCAGCGAACCCCGAGACCGCTGTCCGGATTGGACTTGGCGCAGGGTAGATTGAGTCAAGCTGAATTGCACTACCTGTTTTCCGCGATGTGGATGCTTGGAGTATCCTACCTTGCTTGGCGATTGCTCCTGGCCATGTTGCGCACTCGTTGGGCTCGGGTTGCGTACCCTCGTACACTTCCAGTGCAGCCATCAGATGATAGCCAGTGGCGAGATCGCTGCCGCGGGACACTTGTGGGGCTGGCAATCGGTGATGCTGTGAACTTGCCGGCGGAGAGTCTGCCGCGCTGGTTTACACGGCTTCGGTATCCCAAGGGGCCAGCCATGCGCCGAGGAATTGTCCGCTTTCTTCGCCGAGCGGGCGATGTCTCGGACGACACGCAATTGACGATTGCCGTTGCGCGCAGTATCGACGGACGTGGAAAATATTCACACAAGCGTTTCGTTGCTGAGTTGGCGCGATGGTCCTATTTCCGGATTGGTGCGGGAAGAGCGTGCGCGAATGCCTCAGGCTGGGCGAGGCAGGGAGCTGCTCCTAAAACGAACGATAGCACAGGGAATGGAGCCGCAATTCGTGTTGCTCCTCTCGCTATCGTAACCGACGACCGGACACAACTTACGAAGCATGTGCGCCGCAACGCTGAGGCTACGCACAACTCAGAAGACGCGATCAACGCGGCGGTCTTTGTCGCATTGTTACTTCGCAAGTTTTTGGCCAGTCCGATAGGACTATTAGACGACAGAGCAGAACTTATGAGCCGGATTCGGACGTTATCCGCCGAGAGTGGTTTTGACATCCCGTCAGGCGATATTCCCGTTGCTCCCTCAGGAAATGTGAATGAATGCATTCCCGCACTTGTCCGAACTCTGGCCAGCCACGGAAGTGATTTTCGTGCGGCCATGAACGATGTCTTCAGGGCAGGCGGCGATACGGACAGCATCGGCGCACTTGTGGCTGCATGTATAGGGGCTCAAATTGGGTATGAAGCGCTGCCACAGGAGTGGCGCAGCAAGGTGCAACACCATCATGTTTTGCTGTCTTTGGCCGACAGGCTAGCGGGGCCAGAAGAAGCGAGGCAGTATCGCGGAGAAGTTCGCGAAGTTTGTGCCAATATTGCTTCGCGTCCGGTGGATGCAATCGTGAATGCTTGGAATCGGAACATGATTCCCAAATGGCTATTGTTGCCGCAAGGTGTTTCCAAAGCGATTGGCGAAGCAGGCGGGGCGAAGGCAATCGCTGAGATTTCGCGAATGGGCCCCTTGCCGTTGGGAGGTGCGGTGGAAAGTACAGGCTTCGCTCTTAAGGCCAGCTGGGTGATTCACACTGATGCAATCGATGGTCTGTGGCGTGCCTCGGAGTCTTCGATTCGAAATGCGGCTCGCTCGGCTCTTGAGCTAGCCCATTGGCTCGGCGCGCGCACCATTGCATTGCCTATGCTGGGAGCTGGTAGCGGTGGATTCTCGGATGTCCGAACCCGGGAAATACTAAAAGAAGAGGCGGCGAAGATGAGCCACCTCTTCGACAGAATCGAGTTGGTTCGACTCTCAGCCACCGACCCGGACAACAACCTTGCCAAAGGACCTACGCTCGGCAATCGCGGCTTGAGCCTCAGGCAATTGGTCCATGTTGTACTCACCAAAGCGAATGGGCGAAATACTGCCAGCCTCGTACAACGCAAGCAGCTTCTCATGGGTCTCAGCGACGAGATGCGGTGCTTTTTGATAGTAGTTGCCCCAGTGCAGCCCGACGATACTGATGTTTTTCAGCAGGATTCGATTCGCGGCAATCTCGGGAATGCGTCCACTGGCAAATCCGATCACGAGTAGCCGTCCGCTGAAGGCGATGCACTTGCTACTCTTGTCAAAAACATCTCCGCCGACAGGATCGTAGATTACGTCCGCGCCCGCTCCATCGGTGAGTGACTTTACTTCGGCGACAAAGTCGTTTTCGCGGTAGTTAATCAGGTGGTCCGCTCCGGCCCGTTTGCACACTTCGAGTTTTTCTGATGTGCTAGCGGTTGCGATGACCGTCGCGCCAAGCGCTTTTCCAATTTGAATTGCAGAAGTTCCAACGCCGCCACTACCGCCGTGAACCAGCAGTGTTTCGCCCGCGAGCAAATTCGCGCGGTAGCACAAACCCATGTACGAGGTTTGGTAGATCACGTGCAGTGCTGCCGCATCCTCGTCCGACATGGAGTCGGGAATAGCAAAGGTATAGTGATCAGCCGCCGCCATCTGCTCTGCGTACGAACCCCAAAGTCCATTCGCGATCACTCGTTGGCCGACTTTGAATTTGCTTTTCTCGCCCACTGAAACAATACGTCCAGACGCTTCCATGCCCGGCACGAAGGGCATCGTTGGCCGCACTTGGTATTTGCCAGCAATTGCCAGGAGGTCGGGAAAGTTTAGTCCGATGGCAGAAACATCGATAACAACTCCGTCTTCTGGCGCTGTGGGCGCGGGGCAGTCCTCGTGAATCAATACATCGCGAAAATCACCGTGGGTATGCACTCGCCAAGCCTTCATGCTTCGATGATAAGATGGCTAGCATGATTCGCCAAGTCGCTTTGCTCAGCACTTTCGTGCTTATGTTGGCTTGTCAGCCTGGCGGTTCCGAAACCTGCCTCAGTGGAGCAAAAGGTTGCGAGGAGGCAAAGATTTGCGATGACTTGGCGTTTCACTGTCAAAGCAGTGAGCTTTTCATCGGAAAAATCGCCGATTTACCAGGCGGCTTGGATCTCTCGGAAGCCGAAGGGACTGCCATGGATTTTGTTTTGCAAAACGGCTTGGTCACTGTCGTCATCGACGCGCTCTCCGAAGCCCACGGTTTGGCACCAACGGGCGGCAACATCATTGATATGGGCGGACGCGGTGGTGCCGATGATCTCAATCTCATTTATCAACTCGCCGGCATTCTTCCTGAAGATACGTTCGCGTACAAGAGTGCCGAGATTGTCGATGCTCGTCCGGATATGGTGGCCCTAGTTCTCC
>JAESTW010000206.1 GCA_016763395.1 Kofleriaceae bacterium | reverse complement strand
TTGCAAAAGGCGCTCTTGGGCAGGACACAGATGGCTATCGCTCCGAGTTTGTCTCGCTCGTCGAGAAGGCTAGCGCACTATGACACTAGTTATCCGTTAGTAAGGATGACGCCTGGTCGGACAAGGGGCCCAATTGTTCGGCACGATAAAAACGCGAGCAATTTCTTGCCCCTTGTCATCAATTGCGGCGATGAGGGGAGGGCGAGAGTCGGTCGAGAAGTAGCTATGTATCGCTGTTTTGAAATCTGTCGATGGCATGGCCTGCGTGCTTTGCGCCGGAGCCAGCCAGTCTGCCTTGGGCAGTAGAACCCACTTGCAGGAGAGTTTGACCACCTTCTCGATTTCAGCTAGATGCGCCCAGAATCCATTGCCGTGTCCGGGGTTGATTTCTTTGGGTACAGTGAAGCGTTTGGCTAGCCAGGCGTCGAGTGGGTGGAATAGATAGCCCTTTAGCACCATGTGGCTTGATATCTCGGGAATACCTCGATCAACGAGTAGCGTTCGTCCGGTATCTGTCTCAAGTAGCTTGAGCTGATGGGCATGCAATCGGTTGAGCTTAATGTCCAGTCGGTCGCGTCCGAGAGGTCCATGCCAGTTCTCAGTGGACTCAAGCTGTCCGACACCGAGATAAAATTTGATAGCGAGCTCCCAGTGATACCAGGTATCTCCCAGGCGGAAGATCAGGTCGAGTTCGCCTAGGGTGCGCTTGCCCTCCTGAACCGGCAGGTTGCATTCTAGCTCCGAGACGCTTTCTTGCGCACCTAACCAGTGAGCAAGGAGCCGCTCAAAATAGCGCCCGATTGGCGGATGTCGACGGCTCGCGGTGTCGTTGTCCGGCAGAGGTAGGGTACTGCTCTGTGAAACCAACTCGGAATAGCCAGGTGGGGTCTCGCTACTTAGCAAGGGACTGCGAACAGCCCACTCCAAGTCTCGCGTGGCGCGCTCGATAAGACTCAATTCGAACATTGTTGGTCGGACACTATGGGTCGGACATTGCCGGTGTCAGAGTATTGCTGGTCGCGCACGGGCTAGGGCTGTATCCCAAGTGCGCCAATGATACCAGCGAAGCTCAGTGCAAACTCGGTCCGTCCAAGATCGCTAACCTCACCGTTGTCATCAAATCGAACTCTGCGTAATCCTTGATTCTCGGCAATAATAACCAGCCCGCGCAAGTCACCTCGATTGATTTGCACGATGTCGCCGGGAAGTGCCGGCCTGCCGCCTGTGTAGCTGAGTTCCCCCAGGTTGACGAAGGGAGTGGTGAGGTTACTTGGGTCATAGGAGAGCTTGTAGATGGCATCACCAAATCCGCTTACTACCAACGCGGCATCGTTGTAGGGAGAAGTAGCAATAGCGTATGGATCTGGAATAGGAGTCAATAGTTGCACTGCATCGAGGCTATCGGCGCCAACGCGGGCAACTCCAATGCGAGTATCGGCTCCGCTGAATTCAGAGGTGTCGCCTAGCAAGACATACTTACTGTCCGCAGTTATCGATACGGGGCCTACGATGGCATCTCTGTCCGGGAATACGCGGGTCGAGACGGCCGGGCTTTGTAAGTTTCCGTCCAGTACCAAATGCACATCTTGATCCATCGGCGAATCACCCAAATCAAGTGCAGCGACGATCCTCGCTCCGCTCTCGCTTCTCTGGATGCCTCGTGGCAGTTTGCTCGCCGAGATCAAGCCCTCATCACTCAGTGTATCGTCGTTGCAGTCAATTCTGATTCGGTAGAGGCCACCGCCGTTGTTTCTCCAATTGCCGTCAAGCACTTGGAGAGTATCTCCCGCCGGGCTCATCTCTAGTCCACTGGCGTAGTAGCCTGCATCCCAAGCCTCGTGTAGTACGGTGATTTCATCACCTGAACCAATACGAAAAACTCCGATGGTGCCATCGCTCTGTGGCACAAACCCAAGCTTCCCGTCCGGGGTGAAGACCACGCTTCCACTGGTGGCTCGGCCCATGGTGAAGAAGTTGTCCGTGGAGGTGAGTTCGCCAGTTAGGGAGAGAGTGAGAACTTCCCAGCGGTTGGTCTGTACGCCTTCGTCGCCGTACGGACGGGAGACAACAACAAAGCGAGTGCGATTCTCTGGTGCTAGTTCGCGTACGCATCCCGGTGCTGCATCGACAAGTGCTTGCGCATCCGTGTTGCCACCATCGCTGGAGGCCGCCGTCTCACCGGACTCGCACCCAGCTAGAAGGGCTCCGCTTGTGAAAAGTGAAGCTACGCCTACGTACAGTTTCGATACAATGCCCATGGAGTGCGACAGCTTTTCACAAGAGCACCAACATGTATAGTCCGATCGTAGGTCGGGCTCACATGGGCGTCTTAGCGAGCCATTTTACGGAGAGCGTTCTCGTCCTTATCGTCCACGCACTCTTGGTACGTTAGTAGAAATTTCGCGCTTGCAGCCAGACGCTTGGACAAGCGCTTGTTGTTCACTAGCTTTCCAGTGGCAGCCGCAAGAGCTTCAATCTCTGAACAGTGATGAGCTCCGTCCATTCTCGGACCGAGTAGGCCAATACTAATGGCTCGGCTCTTCGCGTTTAATTTGGGCAATGAACTGACTACAATCTCGAGTGCGAACTCGTCTAAATCGCCCTTCGAGGATGCCAGCTCCCGAGACATCAAAACTAAGAACTTCGACATCCCTTTTCGACTCAGGCGGGCCATAAAGTCATAGATGTGGTCGTCGGCTCCACCGGCATGCGGCTTGTGCGGAGCGTAACGGGCGAAAAACTCGATGAAGGGGGTTGCCTGGGATTTTCGAGATGTCTTTAGATAGCGAAGAATTGGATCGGCTATGTCGTACATGGCCTCCGCCTCGTCCGCGTTCTTTGCATCAAGGGTTTTGAGAAAGGCCAAGAGCGCAGGGACTCTCGAGCGCGTTATCTTGTTGCGAAATAGTCTCAATAGCGCTTTCCCAAGTGCGCGGTTGTGAGGAAGAACCTTTGTTACGAGCTTCAGGAGGAAACGTCTCTGTACGTATCCGGACGACGAATCCAAATGATGTTCCATGACGTTGTGAATGGTTTTCTTTTGCAGAGCCGCAATCAACGCATCGTCTGTTAAGGCTCGGCGCGCCTTGAGGGTGGCATACGCCTGCTCAAATAGATCGAAGTCGGATAAGTCTTTTTCTAGGGCGCCAATGCCCTCTCGTTTGTATTGGCGCTCCCAGTCTTTCTTGGCCAGCACATCCAACTTGCGTATGTTTTCCGGTGTGTCATTCAGTACAAATCCGCCGACAAACAATACACGATCTCCGACTTTGAGGGCTTCTTGTCTGGGATTCCAATAGCGGCGGTCCAGTACCCACTTTCCGGCTCTTGGCTGGGGGCGTGTTCGCAAATGCAATGAGCGACTTTGTCCTTGTCCGACAGTGGAACCATTGTCCGAACTCCACTCGCGTAGCACCGTGCTCTCGACCGCGCTACCGTCGACTTTGTCGACACGAATAAGCAGCCCACCCTGCCTAAATATGTCGTTGAGTTTTTGGTGTCGTACCGAAACACCATCGGCCAATGATGAGCCGTGAAAGGACAAAAGAAACACCAAGGTGAGCCATCGAAGCATACTCGGATTATAGGCAACTGGAGGCCCAATACAAAGGAAGAGAATTGTTGGCGTTGGTCTGCAAGAGAAACCTACGCCTCAGGTGCCACATTGAGGGTTTTGAGCGTAGGATGCACGGGGATGAGCAAACTGACGCAATCGATCGCCTGGCAAAATCTTGTAGCACACCAGAAGGAAAGCAAAGGGGTGAGCATTCGCGATCGTTTCGAAGCTGAGCCCAAGCGTTTTTCTACCTTTTGCAGAAAGCTTCCCGGGGCGACATTCGATTTCTCGAAACATCGCATTAGCGAAGAGACCCTCGGCTTGTTGCTTGCATTGGCTGAGCAAGCCGAGCTGCCCAAGCATATCGAGGGAATGTTCTCCGGCGAAGAACTCAATTTCACCGAAGGCCGCAAGGTCTTGCATACCGCGCTTCGCAATCGCAGCGATCGCAAAATATTGGTTGATGGTGAAGATGTGATGCCAGAGGTCAATCAGGTATTGGCCAAGATGCGGCGATTTACCGATGCTGTCCGAAGTGGTGAGCACCGAGGCCACACCGGCAAGCAAATTACGGACATTGTCAATATTGGAATTGGCGGTTCCGATCTGGGGCCGGTTATGGTTACCGAGGCATTGAAACCCTATTGGCAAGAAGGCCTTTCTGTGCATTTCGTGTCCAATATCGATGGCACTCACTTGGTCGAAACACTCAAAGGCTTGTCCGCCGAGACAACACTTTTTTGTGTAGCATCAAAGACCTTTACTACCCAAGAAACCATCACCGACGCCACCTCTGCTCGAACTTGGCTCCTCGATGCGCTGGGTGACAAAGCAGCGGTTGCAAAACACTTTGTCGCGATGTCGACCAACGAGCAGGCAGTGTCCGACTTCGGCATTGACACCGCCAATATGTTTGAGTTTTGGGATTGGGTTGGCGGGCGTTATTCTCTTTGGTCTGCCATTGGTTTGCCAGTTGCGCTCATTTTGGGCATGGACCGATTTGAAGAGTTACTTCAAGGTGCCCACGAAGCTGATGAGCATTTTCGGACAGCTCCTCTCGCTGAGAATATCCCGGTCATGATGGCACTGCTCGGTATTTGGTATCAGAACTTCCACGACGCTCATTCGCACGCGATATTGCCCTACGACCAGTATATGCACCGTTTTGCTGCCTATTTCCAGCAGGGAGATATGGAGAGCAATGGCAAATATGTCGACCGAGACGGGCAAGTTATCGACGACTACACTACCGGCTCCATCGTTTGGGGCGAGCCGGGGACAAATGGGCAGCACGCCTTCTACCAGCTTATCCATCAGGGAACTCGGCTCGTGCCCTGCGATTTTATAGCGCCTATTCACAGTCACAATGAACTCGGACAACATCACGATATTCTCATGGCGAACTTCTTCGCTCAGACCGAAGCACTGATGCGTGGCAAGAACGCGGACGAAGTGCGTGCGGATTTGGCGGCATCCGGGATTACTGGCCGAGAGGACCTCGTTGCGCACAAGACCTTCACCGGGAATCGTCCGACGACATCGATCCTCGTCGACCGTATCGATGCGAGAACCCTGGGCATGCTAGTCGCGTTGTACGAGCACAAGATATTCGTTCAAGGCATTGTCTGGAAGATCAACAGCTTTGATCAGTGGGGCGTAGAACTGGGAAAGCAGCTGGCTAAAGCGATTTTGCCAGAGCTTGGCAGTGAAGCCAAAGTCACAAGCCATGATGCATCGACCAATGCGCTAATCAACCAATACAAAGCGGCGCGCGGGAACACGGCCCAATGATCCAAGCCCAATGATCGAAAAGAGGTGGCCATAGTGCCCTTGCCATGGAAGCAGGGGCAAGTGCCCGTGATGCTCGCCCCCATGCAGGGCTTGACCAATCGCGCGCTCAGACATGTATACGCCGGCTCTGTCCGGCCGGATGTACTCTTCACTGAGTTCGTCCGTGTCCGACCACGTGCAAAGAAACTGGTAGCCCAAAGCGACTTCACCGAAGCCCTGGCGGAAGAAGCGAATATTCCTCTGGTGGTTCAGGTCATCGGTAGCGCCGAAGAAGGCGTCGTAGAGGCAACACGAGAACTCGTCGAGCGCGGTGTAAGGCATATCAACGTCAATATGGGCTGTCCCTTCGGCCGAATGACCTCGATTTTGGCAGGTGGAGGCATGTTTCGCAGTCCTCAGACGGTCGAACCGCTCTTAAGAGAACTTCGCAGCCTTGTGCCCGGCTCTCTCTCGGTCAAAACCCGACTCGGGCTCGATGATGAACGCCAACTCTTCGATATATTGCCCGCCTTCGAAAACGCTGGCATCGACTTCTTGGTTGTGCACTCGCGGACTGTGAAGCAAAAGTACAAGGGAGAGGCGAATCACAGCATCAGCCATGAGCTGGTAGCGCGCACATCGCTGCCGCTTATCGCGAACGGAGACATACGCACCGCCTCGCAAGCAACCAGTGTTCTCAAACAGACAGGAGCTAGCGGGCTCATGCTGGGTCGGGGAGCAATTGCGGATCCGTGGCTCTTTGAGCGAATTCGGGGCAACGTGGACGAGTGCCCATCGGTTGCGGTCCGCAAACGAGAGCTAGCGTCTCATCTCTCACTCTTGCTCGACGGATACTCCGAAATATTCTGTGGTGAGGCGCAAATCATGTCCAAACTCAGAGAGACTTTCGCTCACTTCAGAGAACCGGAACTCCGGCGATGGGGACGAAAACTCTCTAAGCGAAAACTGCTCTCCGGAGTCGCCGAGATGCTTGCCGAAGCGCGAGGCTAGCTAGGGGCCCGAAGGGCGTTATACGAGGGCAGCTTCGGCCAATAACACCGCAACGGCGGCCAATACTGCCAAAATTGTCACGGGAACACCGAGCTTGATGTACTCCCAATAGCTCACAACAATTCCTCGGTCGCGCAGCAAGCGAAACCAGAGCAGAGCAGCCAGACTGCCGATAGGGAGCATCTTCGGGCCGAGATCACCGCCGATGAGAGCGGCAAAGACGTGAAGCTGTCCGGCTTCTTGGCTGAGGTGCATGTCTTCAATGGCCAGAGACATGGTGTACGCGACGGGGTGGTTGTTCATCAGCGCGGACAAGAACGAGGCAGTACCACTGGTGGCGGCGATTCCGAGAGATTGGCTGTGGTCGTGGATCGACCGCAGGTTTTCTCCCAGATCCGCGGTAATACCGGCGTTGCGAATCCCCAGCGCGACGACAAAGATCGCTGCGACAAAGAGGATGACGTCCCACGCTACATTTCGCAATATAGGACGCAGACTGCCGCCCTCGGTCCGCATATAGCCCGCAGTAATCAGTACCGCGCCGGTGAGCGCGACGGCATAGACTGGGATGTGGGTAAGACTTTCACTGAAGAAGCCAATCAGCGTGAGAACGATAAGTCCCGCGGCGAACCGGCGAAATCCAAGGTGTCCGGTGACTGTTTGGACTCGCCTGGGCAATTCAAATCTACTTGGTAGGTCATGGCGGAAATAAAAACGCAGCGCCAGAAAGGTGACTACGATACTCGCAGTCGCCGGCAAGACCATCCACTTGGCGTACTCGAGGAAACTAATGTCGAAGGAGTCCGCTACAACGATATTGATGGGATTACTGATAACCAGTAGTCCAACCAAGTTGGCGACATAGAGGACGGCGAAAAAGTAGGGAAGCTCAGAACGATCACCCCATTCATCGGTGCGAATTTCCACAATGAGAGTGCCGACGAGGGGAGTAAGAATAAGTACGGCGGCATCATTGGTGAAGAGCGCACCGATAAGAGTGCCTCCAAAAAACAGATAGGTGAAGAGCTTCTTGGCATCCCCGTCGGCGGCGCGAGCTAGCCAGCGAGTGAAAGAGACGAAGAGCCCGACTTTGTCCGCAACTAGGGTCATGATCATCAAGCTGACCAAGGTGAGAAGTGGCAATGCCATGAAGCGCAGAGATTCAAAGGCTTCTCGCGGGCTGACAAAGCCCAATGCCATCATCGCCAAAGCGCCGGCAATTGCGGCCCAGTGTGGACGGACAACGAGGCTGCCAACACGGGGTTGAAACAGTGAGGTCACGACCACCGCGAGCAGAATTAGAATCGCGACAAGATTCACAACGGCTGCAGATTTGCCGCGCGACTCAGCGGCGTCGAAGAACTGGGCAAACTAGACAACGGCCGCACGATAGCAATCGCGGCATTTGTTGTCACATTCAGGCTAGTTTATTTGCGGACAGGGCAAGAGCCAGTCTTGCAATAGGTTTGTGAGTTCACTGGACAAGCCTCTTTTTCTCGCTTTTCGGCTAACCGCGCGTTCCATGGTCGAGCGCAACCGAACTCGGGCTTCGTGAATATGCCAGGCAACGGTCCCACTGGAACACGATTGCACAACCGCGGCTTCGGCATGACTCAATCCCTGTAAAACCACAAGGACAACGGAGGTTCGCATGCTGGTGGGCAGCGCATCGAGAGCTTGCAAGAGTCGGACATAGGTGGCGCGCAATTCAGCAGCCTTGACCGGATCACCACCGGCATCCACTTGCAATGCTCGCGAGATTCGAGGGTCATCTAAGGTTTCTTCTCGTCGCCTCTTTTTGTCGCGCCGGGCGTTGAGACTGCGATTGACAGTCATGCGGTAGACCCAGGTGAAGAAGTGCGAGCGGCCTTCAAAGCTCTGAAGCTTTTGGTAGGCCTTGAAGAATACTTCTTGCGTGATGTCTTCTGCCTCGCTTTCGTTACCACTGAGGTGCAATGCGAGAGCGAGAATTCGTGGCCTATAACGGCGAACCAGTTCTTCAAATGCGGCACGATCGCCCGCTTTGGCCCGATTGACCAAGAGGGTGGCCGCTTGGGCCTGTGTTTTTGCCGTCATATCCATATAGACGCCCGAGTCACCGAAAGGCTTGGAACTTTCTGCCAAGAATTTCACACTGCACAGAAGATCTAGGCACATTGTGCCAGCCTAAACGGCATTTGTCTGCGACCCGTTTGAAAATACTGACGAGAATCGAGCTGCTAGCGAAGTATTGGGCACTCGCATCGCAAGCGGGCTATACTTACCCCATGATACTCGGGGCGATCATCGTTGGACTCATCACCGCTTACTACTTTGGACTCAAAGTAGGGGCCTTTGCGGCCGCTTTCTCGTTTGCCCTCTTCCTGCTCGGTATCGTCATGCCCAGCAAGATTCTGTGGACCTACGGCTCAGTTGGGATTTTTCTAGTTGGAGTACTGGTTGTGGGGCCAAGACTTCCTAGCCACAAAGAGAAGAAAGCCGATTTCTTTCGATTTGGCCGAAAAGGTATGGGGTCTGCGCTGCGTCTGTACCGGCGATTTCGTAAGTAGTTTCAACATGGCCACCGTGACTGGCAAAAAAGACTGATGAGCTCAGATGTCCTCTGGTGCTTATGGTAAAGAACGCCATGCGTCCTGCAGCTATAGTCTCTGTCTTCGCAATATTTCTTGCGCTTGCATCTGCTCCAGTATCGGCGGCTCCGGCCACCAAAGCTGAGACAAAAGCGATGAAAGAAATGCGTTTTGTAGATGAAGCGATCGAGCTTCAGGAATATGCGTTGGCGAAGGCCAATCTTGAGAGGACGCTCAAGCAATTGAAGGTAGCTGGTTCGGCGGTCTCTCCGGTTTCTGCACAGGCTCATGTGCTCTTGGGACTCGTACAAATTGTCGGGTTTAAGAACACCAAGGAAGCGACGAAAGAGTTTACTCTAGCCATAAATATCCAGAAGGATATCGCGTTGCCAGCTTCCGCAAGTGATCGAGTAAAGCTTGTGTTCGGACGCGCCTACGAAGTGCTCTACCCCAACATCAACTGCGCTGAGCTCCGCGGCATTTTTCACAAACCTGTGCCACTCGCTCAGGAAGGTACTCCTGCCGCACTTGAGGTGAACTTGGGGAAATACCTACTCGAGGGAAGCATGATGATCATGTATCGCAATGTCGGACGCGGTAGCTTCAAAGAAGCTTCAATGACTAAGGTCGATGGCTGTAAGTATCGTGGAGAAATTCCCGGTGTTGGAGTAAACGCTCCGCAAGTCGAATATTACCTAGAGTCCAGACTGCCAGATGGTCGTCCATCGGCGCGAAAAGGCAAGAAGGTCAATCCCTTTGCCATCAACGTAAGCTTTGGATCGGTAGCGGATGCAACGCCTCCACCGCCAGTCAAAACCGACGAGACCAAAGTCGCACAGACTGAGAACACAGATGTCGCTCCAGATCAAAATGAGGAGATCGACGATTTGCTTCTGACCAAACCCAAGTCGGCCAAGGGCTCGGGTTGCGCCGGATGTTCCACCGAGGGATCGACTTCAGGGGGCATTTTCTGGGCTTTACTCGTGATGGTCGCGTTGCTGAGCAGCCGTCGTCGTCAGACTTCGATACGCTAGATACCTAAGACCCTGGTGACTCTTGTTCGGGATCACTAGCGTTTACGCTGGGGACTGGGTTCTCTGACCCCAATCGGATTCATGGTTCAGTAAGTAATTCAAGCTACTTGTCGGTGGCCTAGGGTTTGCTTACGTATCTACCTACTCCATGTCAAATCTCAAAACGAAGTGGCCGGAAGAAGAGTTTGGCGATTACACGGTACATGAGCGTCTTGGCATGGGCGGCATGGCTACTGTACATCGGGCTGTTCATCGAGCGACTGGGCGCAGCGTAGCTCTCAAGCGATTGCTTCCCCAGTTCGCCACTGACCGCGAGCTAATCGAGCAGTTCATTCGTGAGTCAGAAATAGCCAGCGCACTCGCTCACCCCAATATAGTAGAAGTATGGGAGCACGGTAAGGCGGGCAAGATTCACTTTATGGTGATGGAGAATATCGATGGAAAATCGTTGCTCTCTCTCTTGCGTCGCGCCAACGAGGACGATGAGCCAGCTCCTATTGGCGTCAGTGTTCACTTGCTACGAGAAATACTGAATGCTCTGGAGTATGCAACGACCGGACTTGATAGCGCAGGAAAACCTTTTAACATCATTCACCGAGACCTTTCGCCTTCCAATATAATCATCACAACAACCGGACATCTGAAAATCATCGACTTTGGCGTCGCCCGATCCTTACAAGGCCGGTACGCCACCAATAGCGGACATGTTAAAGGCAAGCTCGGCTACATGTCTCCTGAAATTTTGGCTGGGCGGAAATTTGATGGCCGTTCAGACTTATTCTCAGCGAGTGTTGTTGCATGGGAACTGTTGACGGCAAAACGGCTGTATCGCGGGAATGAGCGGGAGCAGTTAAAACTTCGCAACAACAACTACGAGTTGACACCACCATCTTCTTTGAACCATTGGGTACCTCGCGAGCTTGATGCGCTGCTCGCAATTGCGTTGGCCGAGAACCCTGGTTCGCGATGGCCTTCGGCTGGTGCCATGTTAGATGCTCTAAGGCCACAGTTGCGAGAACACGGACAGGGCGCGTCGAGAGAAGCGGTTCGCTCTTGGGTGTACAGACTCGAAAAGGGAGAATCGGTTCGGGTCGATACCAAAACATCGTTGCGCAGTAGCTCGGACGCGGCAGTCGTGAATACCGATGTCGCTTCTAACAACCAATTGGTTCGCAAGCGAAAAGTTTTCAATTCCATCACGGACATTGAGGCTCCCAATGTTCAAAAGTTTAAGTCAGGTGTCATAACCACCATGCACGAACCTGGCTATGATCCGATGCATCGTCATCAGACCAGCCAAAGTAGTTCACTTGCCCTCGGCAGCAGCGAGTTTCCTGTCCAACAGGATTCCATGATCATTGCGGACGAGGAGCAAACCTCTTCCGATCATGAGCAGTCAATCTCGGACGAGCCGACCGCCAACTCTGTCCATCCCGACTTGGTCGTTGGCGGACAAGTTGTTGGCGGACAATAGCCGGTCAACGACAAGTCTTTGTAACTAGGAGGTCTCGGCGATTGCGTCGATGAGTGCTGCGTGCGCGAGGCCGTGCGTTGCAACAACTCCTCGGTTGTTCTCCAGGCCCATGCCACAACGAAAATCGAGTGCGCGACCATCGACATCCGTAATGGTTCCACCGGCCGCTTTTAGAATCGCGTATCCTGCTGCATGGTCCCAAATTCGCTCAACGTAGCCTTTTCGAGTGGGTAGGCGCAGATAGAACTCAGCGTCTCCTCGCGCAACAGCAGCGTACTTCGCTTGCGAGTCCATGCGTACTGATTGTCCGCCTATCCCGAGCTTTTGAGCAATCGCCTGGCTCTGGCTGTGGTCGCTGTGTGCGCTTTCCACCGATTCGCAGAAACGGCTCTTGGCCAGAGATGCCTCTTTACTTACCGAAATAGGAAGGGCCGCCGAGCTCCCAGTTTGCAGACATTGGCCCAAGTTTCCGTTGGCCGTAAAAATGGCGCCAACGCTACCATCACTATTGGGTAGGTTCGGACAGGCCAAGATCGCGCATACAGGGACTCCGTCTTTAACCAGGGCCAGGGCAATCGCGTACTGTTGGCCACGAAGAAAGCCTTTGGTGCCATCGATAGGATCGAGAGTCCAAAAGAGGTCGCTGTACTCACTGGCACTGCCGTGGTCGATCCATTGACAAATCGTGTCCTCGGACAAAGTGTCGTCAGACAGTGCATGACGAACCTCGCCTACCATTTTGTCCAGGCATGAAGAGTTCTCAGGAAGTCGCAGGGCTGCCGAGTCCTCTTCAGCGATCAGTGGGATATTCGGAAACGCCTCGGACAACGTCTTGGCGATAATCGCTTGCTGCCGAAATCAGCGACGGTAACTGGGCTCTTGTCGCGCTTCTCCAGTGATTGTAAGTCCAGGCCGGACTGAACTCGCCGGCAGAGTTCTACAGCCAAGGTTGTCGCTTCGAGTGCAATAGTGAGTTCTTTGGAGTACATACGAGCTACTGCCTTAGCTGGCTTTGTCGAAGTGGCGCAAG
>JAESTW010000205.1 GCA_016763395.1 Kofleriaceae bacterium | reverse complement strand
GCCCGATTTGTCATTGCGAGTTGTGAATTTTCGACAACGAATGTTCGGATTTTGGATGGTGGTGGAATAGGTGCAGGTGCAGGTGAAACGAAAACTCTCGCTCAAGCGTCGTATGGGCTATGCTCTGCTCGTTCTGGGCGCCTTGACGGTGCTTAGTTTTCTAAGCCTGTTGCGGGTACAGCGCGCACTCGAAGGAGTGAGTGAGGCCAATCGCTCTCGCTACGAGGCCTATCTCTTGGCAGACGAACTTCGGCAGAGCTCTGACGACCTGACACGACTTGCGCGCACCTATGTGGTTTCAGGAGAGCCATCCTACGAACGCCAGTACTTCGAGATTCTTGCGATTCGAAATGGGGACAGGCCACGCCCACTTGACCCCGAACGCATCTATTGGGATTTCGTCGCTGCCGGCGTGGATATACCCGAGCCAAGCGGCCGGGTGGTCGCTCTTTTGAGCCTTATGAGGGAATCCGGTTTTACCCAGGGTGAGCTCGGAAAACTCGCGGAAGCCACTGAACATTCAGACGCATTGGTCACGGCGGAAACCATAGCGATGAACGCGACCAAGGGACAATTCCTAGATGAGCGAGGGCAGTTTAGCAAGGTCGGGGAACCTGACTTTGAGTTGGCCCGTACGCTTACTCACGACGAGGCTTATCACAAAGCAAAGGGGGCGATTATGGGCCCCATCAATGAGTTCTTTGTCATGCTCGATAAACGAACCGGACGCGCCGTTACCAAAGCCAAGGGAAATGCAACTCAGTCGCATCTGCTCGCTGTTGTGACCTTGCTCCTTACTTTTTCGACCTGTGCTTTCACGCTGTCTGTAGTCTATAGGGGTATTCGTTCTCAGCTCGGTGGGGAACCTGAATTCATCGGCAGCACCCTAGAACGAATTGCGAATCAAGAGCGCGGTATCGACTATCGCCTGGAAGAGAACGATGAAACGAGTGTTTTGGCGACGATGAAGGGAATGTCCGACTCCCTTGATGAAACCCTCGTTCAGCTTCGACAATCAAGAGATACGGCCGAGTCTACAAGCCGGATGAAATCAGAGTTTATCGCAAACATGTCTCACGAAATCCGAACGCCGATGAACGGCCTACTTGGCATGATCGAAATGCTCGCCGATACCGAACTCGATTCGAAACAAGCAAAGCTCTTAAGTATCGCTGGCTCGTCCGGGCAATCTTTGCTGGCCCTTCTAAATAACATTCTTGATATCTCCAAGATTGAGGCGGGCATGCTCGTTGTCGAAGAGGTCGACTTCTGCCTCCTTCAGAGCTTGGAGGAAGTTGCACATCTTTCAGACCAATTGGCATCGCAAAAACGAATTGTGCTGAGAGTCGAGCACGATGTGGACGAAGACCTTTACCTTAGAGGGGATATCTTTCGAATCAAGCAGGTCGTTGGAAATTTTGTTTCCAATGCTGTGAAATTTACGAGTGAGGGGGAGGTTGTGATTCGGCTCTCATCGGAGCTTGTCGATGCCGATACCTATCGAATCAAGATCGGAGTCACGGATTCGGGAATTGGGATCTCAAGAGAGGCACTGCAGCATCTCTTTCAAGATTTTTCACAGGCAGACTCGTCAACGACACGACGTTTTGGTGGAACAGGCTTAGGGCTGTCCATTTCCAAGAAGCTCGTGAAGGCGATGAATGGAGAGATCTTTGTCGAGAGCGAAGAAGGCGTTGGCTCCACCTTTGGATTTACCTTGGTGTTGCCTAAGGGCAAGGATTCAAGGCCGATTGAGCCGGTGGAGGAAAGCGTAGCTCTCACTACAGAATCGTCCGAGCAAGGGAAGCGCAAGCACCGTATTCTTTTGGTTGAAGACAACAAGGTCAATCAGATACTCGCCAAGATGATGTTGGCAAAGCTGGGCTATGATAGCGAATTGGCGGTCAACGGTCGAGAGGCGGTGGACGCTGTCCTGGCTGCTACGGAGCCCTATACCCTGGTTCTGATGGATCTGCAGATGCCTGTTATGGGGGGGTTGACTGCCACAGCAGAGATTCGAGAGCGCCTAGGTACTAAAGCGCCGCCCATTGTAGCCATGACAGCCAACGCCTTTGATGAAGACCGAGCCCAGTGCAGAGCCGTAGGTATGGTGGACTTTGTAGCCAAGCCTGTTTCTCTAGCTACCCTCCAGAAGGTTCTACAGACGAGCTACGTCGACGAGCAAGAAGCGCGCACTGTCATCTCATAGCGAGCATTGGTGGTTTCAATATCTTCTTTGCGAGAATTGTTCGTCCCAAGCCGTGGACAGGGCGTATGTCTTCGCGCTTTCATTGTGTGTATGGGACGCATGTTCGAGACACGCAAGGCGACGATGTTCGCACGTTGGGACAAAATGGCGAAAGCCTTCAGCCGGGTGGCCAAAGAAATCACCATCGCTGTGAAGGCTGGCGGTCCAGAGCCAGACGGCAACCCTGCATTGCGACGAGCGATTCAGAACGGCCGCGCGGTCAACATGCCCAAGGACAAGATCAAAAATGCGATAAAACACGCGCATTCAAAGGATACGGCAAACTACGAAGAGGCGATTTACGAGGGCTATGCGATGCATGGCGTTGCCATCATGGTGGTGTGCGCGACGGACAACCCAACCCGGACAGTGGCCAACATTCGCGTTGTCTTCAATAAAAACGGCGGCAACATGGGCACCACCGGCAGTGTGGCATTTGGCTTTCGGCGCGTTGGGGTTTTTCGCTTAGATCCAGCAGGCCTTGATCAAGAGGAGCTTGAGTTGGGGCTTATCGATCACGGTTTGGAGGAGATGGGAGAAAGCGAAAACCACAAGGGCGAGCCCTTGCTAGTGATTCGCACTGAAATGACCGACTTCGGCATCATGCAGTCTGCCTTGGAAGAACGCGGGCTGAAAGTCGTCGAAACACTCTCCGAGTTTATCCCAGAGAACACGTTGAAACTCGATGAGAAGCAGGCGACCGAGGTTCTCAAGCTGGTGGACATGATGGAACAGGACGACGACGTCCAGCAGGTTTTTCATAACCTAGCGTAGCCACTGGTTACCTCACTTTGGGGCCAGTAGCCTGCTCAGGCGGTTTCTGCTGATTTGCAACGTCCGGGCAGCAGCAGAGCGGTTGCCGTCATGGGCGTCCACAGCACGCTGGGCAAAGAGGGCGGTGGCCTGGTCTAGACTGCAGTCCGCAGGAAGTCTGAATTCCATAGTGTCGCTGGGCGTGTCTGGCGTTGTTGTCGACTGGGAGATCCCCGAGTTCAGCTGCTCAAGCGCCATGTCCGCCCCGGACAAGATGGGCGCTCCGGCTAGTACGACTGCTCTCTCGACGCAGTGCTCCAGCTCCCGGACGTTTCCCGGCCAAGTGTGCCCACAGAGAAGCTCCAGAGACTCTTCTGAGAAGTGCAATTCCCGCTTGTAGCGTTGGCAGTACTTGGTGAGAAAATGTTCTGCGAGTGCGCGAAGGTCATCGCGGCTGCGATCTCGCAAGGCGGGCAGCGCGATATCAATGACTCGCAGGCGATAGTACAGGTCACTGCGAAACTCTCCTTTGTCCACCATATCCTGTAGATTGCAGTTGGTTGCTGCGACCAGCCGCAGGTCTGCGATGAGGGTTTCACGTCCACCAACTCGCTCGTAGCTGCGGTCCTGTAAAAAACGCAATAGCTTGCTCTGCAGCGCCAAAGGAAGTTCTCCAATTTCATCGAGAAAGAGAGTGCCTCCGTTGGCCTGTTCCACTTTTCCTATTACCCGAGAATCGGCTCCTGTATAGGCGCCACGCTCGTGTCCGAAGAGTTCACTCTCGACAAGAGAAGCAGGTAAGTTGGTGCAATCTACATGGACCAATGGGCCTTGGCTGCGTGGGCTGTTGACGTGAATCGCGCGGGCAAATAGCCCTTTGCCGGTGCCAGTTTCTCCGTGTAGTAGTACTGTGGCGTCAGTACGCGCAGTTTTGAGTATCCTCTCGTACACTTTGTTCATCGCGTCCGAAGAGCCGACGATGTGATTGAAAGGGCCTCGGAGTGGGACACCTTGGGTGCCGGCAGAAGAGCGCAGAGTTGTGTACGCCAGCGCACGAGCAATTTGGTCGGCCAGGGCATCTAGAAACACCAAGTCGCGCTGGTCAAAGTGTCCCTCTCTCTTGTTGAGAACTTGTATGACCCCTAAGAGTTTTCCTTCGAGTTGTCGAACCGGGGTACACAGAAGTGATATCGTTTGATACCCGGTAGAACGATCAATCTCAGGCGCCCACCTTGCATCGTTTCGGGCATCCGGAATGTTGACGGACTTTCCTGTGGTTGCCACATGTCCGACGATTCCCTGTCCGGCGGGGATGCTGAGTTCATCGAGCTCTGGCAAATTCGCGACCCGAGAGCGCAAGCTGCCGTCTTTGCTATCGACCAGCCAGAGGGTTGCACGGTCCGAATTGAGTGCGGCGGCGACTCGCTCGCCAACAACACGCAAGAGTTGATCTAGCTCGACCTCGCGCGCCAACATCGCTCCAAGGTCCAGTAGCAGTTCTAGTTTTCGATCACCTTCACTCACGTTTTTAGCACTTCCAAGCGGCGTGAGTTTGAGCATAGCACCACTGAGATTGTATTGCTCAGGCTGCATAGACTAGTGAAGTGTCTCCTTGATTTTGTTGCAGGGTGATACTCATGCCTTCACGGGCTGCAACGGTATCGGGAAAGGCCAGACGGCATCGAGTTTGAATTTCTTGTACCGCATCGTCATTTCGCTTGGGATCGTGGTGAAAGAGCACAAGCCTGCCTACACCAGCTAGGTTGGCTAGTTCTGCCGCAGCAGAGTACGTGCTGTGTCCCCAGCCTACCTTCGGTGGACCGTCTATCCCGCTATACTCCTCTGGCGTGTACTGTGCATCGTATATCAGCACATCGGCTCCCTCGGCCAAGCGCAGCAGAGTTGGGTCGACACACGAGTAGTGCTCAGTATCGGTAGCGTAGACAACCGATCGTCCGCCGAAATCAAGTCGGTATCCATACACTGGGTCCGGGTGGTTTAACTTTGCTGTGGTTACACGAATGTCACCAATGTTGAAGCGCTCGGACGGACGTAGGTCTCTCACGCAGAGCTGCGTCGCGACATCGTCCAGTGACACGGGGAAGAAGGGAGGTGACATTTGTTTTCGCAGTGCGTCGCGCAAGTTCATGTAGCCATTGGGCCCACTCATCACCTCGATCCGGTTACCCGGCACGTAGAGTGGTGAAAAGAAGGGCAAGCCTTGAATGTGGTCCCAGTGCAAGTGAGAGAGTAAAATGGTGGTTTTGGACGGCCCCTCTTTCATAAGAGAATCACCTAAGTTTCTAAGTCCACTTCCCGCATCGAATACAATCCGCCTGCCACCCGCGCATACCTCAACGCAGCTTGTATTACCTCCAACCAGAGCGTTGCATGCACCGGGGGAGGCCAGTGAACCGCGTACGCCGTAGAAATTGATAGTGAGAGAATTTGTCATGTGAGTTCCTTGCCTTGTGCGGTCAGTGCAGGGATTGCAACGCCGATACAAGGGAGCAGTGCACACGCCGTGCCGCTCGTAAACCCAGCTGAAGTGGCCCACAGCACAGGATACCGCAGATGCGCTGTATCGAGATAGCGCATTTGCGGCAACCGTCGCGCTCCATGCTGGAGCAAAAGCTATCAGCGCTTGAAGAGCTTTACACGCAGGTTCTCCGGCGTAACGGTGAAACTGAAAAGCTCAGTGACATCTTCGCTCTTGCCAACTCGCTCGATACGAAAGTTTTTGTAGAGAGTTCCGAGCACTAGGTTCATCTCGAGAAGCGCCAAGCTCCGACCCGGACAGATTCGCGGACCCGAGCCAAAGGGAATGTGAACCATGTGTTCTTGCGCGCGCTTTGCGGTTGCGGGGTCGAGCCATCTCTCGGGAATAAAGCGACTGCCTTCGGGCATCACTTCGTCGTCGAGCGCAGAGGGTCGGATAAGTAGGGCAATGGTGCACTTGTCCGGATCAATCGCAACACCGCCGACTATCGTAGGCTCTGTGGCATCGGTAAAGAGCAGTGGCGCAACCGGACGCAGTCGCATACTTTCATTGGCAATCGCACCCGCGAGAGTGAGCCCTTGGGCGATTTCGCGGCTCTGGGGGACTCTTGAATTGCCCATTGCCTCATCCAACTCGTCGTGAAGAGCCGATACCGATTCAGGTCTATCGAGAAGATGATGCACTGCCCATGCAAGGGTATTGGCGGTTGTGTCTTCGCCGGCCAAGAGCATTGTCATGGCATTTCCAAAGATGCATTCTTCTGAAAATGGTTGTCCCTTCTCGTCTTTGCTCGAGAGCATCTTCTCCAGAAAGTTCGTCGGGTTTGCAGCGAGTTCTGGTTGCTCTAGCAGGCGTTTCCGAGTTTTTGCGACAATGGGCGTGAGCCATTCGCGAAGGGCGGCAACCGCTCGGTCAACCGCGCGATCTTTCGGCAATCTGAGTACACGCCAGTAGGGAATGACAGCTTGCAGTCTTCGCGCCAGCGTCGGGAAGACCTTCTCCATATGTCGTTGGATAACGTCATCGCCTTTTTCTAGCGTGTTCACATCGTGTCCGAAGGCCAGCATCGTTGTGACATCGACTGTGAAGCGCATCAAGTCATCTTGTATGTCGATGATTTCTCCCGTGTCCGCCACCTTGTCCCAACGCCTGCAAAGCCGGTCGGCCATTTTTTCCAATACTGGGTAGAAACTCTTAAGATTGCGATGGGAAAGAGCACTGATTGCGAGCTTTCGCTGCGGACGCCACGAGTCGCCTTCAGCTGAGAAGACGCCGTCTACCCCCAATTCAACGAAGATTTCCCGAAGCCGAGTGGACCTGGTGAAACTGTCCGGCCTGGCGCGCAAAATCTTGGCAATCACTTTTGGGTCGGTGAATGCCACGACGCGGTGATTGGCCAAGGTAAAGGTATAGGGCGAGCCAAATTCTCGAGCCCACTTCTCAAGGACTAGGTGAAATCGATCTGTATCAATTTGTCGCGCATTGCCCAAAAGAGGGATTCCTCGCGGACCTGGAAGGTCATTGGGCTGAATTGCTTTCTGCGATGATTCCTGGGCCTGTAGCTCTTTGGCTCGGGCCTCTTTCGACGCACTTGGGAGTTTTACCAAGAGGCGACCATTCTCAACCTTAGTTTCGAATTTCTTCAGACAAACAGGAGAGCCCCCTTGCCGCTCTCCACTTTCACAATCAAACTTCCAACGGTGATTGCGACAAATTAGTAGACCTTCGCTGACTTCTCCTTCTCCAAGCAGGGCGCCTTGATGAGGGCATCGACCTTCAAAGACGCGAGTCCCCTTTGGAGTGCGCAGGACAACCAGGTCTATACCCTGCGCATGAATTGTTTGTGGCTCGCCTTCCAGCAGCTGGGGAAGTGGTCCCGTATCACACCAAGGAGCTGGGCTTGTACTCATGCCGCCGAGGCTATCAGATTTTCTTGAGCGTCTTGCAGACTGTAGCGATCATTGCAGGGTCAGCATCGGTCTCCCACTGGCAACGTACCGAAGATTTCTCACCCGTCGATACGTTTACTTTGACCGCCTTGGTATCCCGTCCGGCTTGCTTGCCTTTGCAGAGAACGTAGTATGCGCCTCCGGGTAACATTTCTTTTTCAAGAACCGTTTCGCGACATTCTTTTGCCAACTCGTCGAGTGAATCACCACCAGAAAGTATCGATCCAATGATCTGAACTTGGGTGCCATCGGGGCCGGCAAGTCCGTAATAGCGATCCATGCTCTTGGTCAACTTCCAGTCGGCTGGCGCTGAGATGGTGACTCCAATCTCCGCGATCTCAATCAGTTTGAGTTCTTTGGTAGCACCATCGCCTTTGCCAGAGCAGCCCAGCAAGGAGACAGAGGAGAGCAAAATCGGAAGTAGATGGCGGAGTTTCATATGCGTTTGGTGGGTGGGGCTCGTTGTTTCAAGAGCCTTGGCAAGAGAAGATGTCGCAGGATATCGCTAGCTTCGACCCGGCTGCGTAAGTTTTGTTCATTGTAGTGCAGCTTTTCAACAAAATTCGCGATCTCGGGTGGTCTAGCGAGATATAAATCGGCGCTGGTGAGTGAAGTAGAACGAAGTGCTGACCGTATCGCGAGCGCTGTGGCCAGCGTTGCGGATCAGGGAATCTCTCTGGAGTTGAGTACCAGCGATCTATGTTTCTTGGTTGCCCTGCATTTGCGCGGAAAGACCGAGCAGCTCGCGTCCTTTGGCGAAGAAGCCCTGGAAGACGTTTTTGCCCACGTGTGCGAGCTTGTGGAGCCCAAAGATTCTGAGGTTGTCCGAAGTTGTACTCGGGCGGTGGCGAGACTGCGCAAGCAAGGCGTAATTTTGCGAGTGGATGGGCTGGGAGTTGTTCGGGCACCCGAATATGCATTGACCAGGCTCGCGTCTGCGATTGTCGAGTACTTACTGGAGGAAGAAGTCTTAACCCGAGAAAGTCTGAGTGTTTTAACCAGCACGATCGCGTTGACTCTCGGCCAGGTTCGGGATCGGGCATGCAAGCTTGCGCCAGACGAAGTGGAAAATTGGCAACGAGAGGTTAGCGTTCCTCTCGGAGTAAGTGTCGGCGATCTGGTGCGCGGCATTGAACGTAGGCAACGAGGGCTCGATCAACAACAAGAGAAGTTTCAAAAGACAATTCGTGGCTTCTTGGATACCAATTGGTTTGAGGCAATTGGCGATTGCCAGGAGCTACTTGAAACTACTAGCAAAACCCTTAGCGAGTTGGGCCAGCTGTTGTTGCAAGGCAGCTATAAACTGCTCGAGATATTGCAGGACATAGAGGAGGCTGCTCTGGCAGCAGATTGCCAGGAGGCCGGCGACGCTGCTCATCTCCTGATCGACAAGATCGATCAAATTGTCGCTTGGGGAAATTCGAGACAGAGCGCATGGTCGGACTACTTTCAGTATCTGCACCGCTTTCTTCGAGACGTGGTTCGTCTCGATCCATCGCGTGCGCTAACCCAGAGGCTGCGAGAGCAACTGGCCGGACGGACAGGGGCGCCATTCTCCTTGGCAATCGCCTCGGCCCAGCCCATTGTCTTGCTGCGCGACGTTGTTGCGCCCACTTCGCATACGCCAGTGTCACGTCCGAAGGAAAAACGCGAGCGCCCTCCCAAGGAAGAAAAGGCTGTTATCGATCCGCAGTCACTGTTGGAGGCAGAAGTGTCGAGCCACCTTGAGGCGGGGGCAATATCACTCTCTGCCGTTACAGAGAAAATGACCGAAGAGATGGCGAGCAACGAGAGATACTTACACGCTGGTAGAATCGCGCAAGCAGTTGCCACTGTCGGACAACCCAAGCTGGCGCGCGACCGGCCGTGGACAGAAGTGGCAGGAGATTTGCTGATTGAAGACTGGGCTATGGGACAGGCAGACAAAGTAGGAGAAGACTCATGAACGATGCGATGGCGGATGTGTATTCGTCTCTGGCGAGTGTATTGGAGGCCACCGAGTTTCCCGATTGCGATTTGGCCTTGCGCCGCGGGCGACACATTGATTCGGGAGATGCCGCTCTGTACTCGTATCTCAAAGATGCTCAAGATCACTTAGAGATTTTCTATCGGCGCTTTGGCTGCGATTTGGTGTTCCGAAATGACGGCTACTACTATCTCTTGCCAACTGGCGACAAGCTTCGAAAAAAGCATCTCAGTGAAAACTCGATGCTGGTCGGACAGGCGTTGGCACTTCTCTATTTGGACCCCACGACGGTGCAAGTCGGTGGAGTCGTTGACAGAGACCAGTTGCTATCTCAGCTCGATGGCGTACTCGGCACCGATGCACTGATTCGGGCCTTTAATCCCAAAAGACGCCGTTATGACGAGCGAGTGGCACAGGGGAATGTGCGCAAAAAGGTGAGTGCTGAGGTTCGTCGATTGGCGAGTCTAGGATTTGTCGAGCTTTTACCGGACAACGCGATGCGCTTGCGTCCGGCGCTCTTGCGATTTGCCGAGCCCGTTCGTGGGTTGGCGGCTCCCGCTGAGTCTCTGGCCAAATTGGTGGCGAGCGGCGAGGTCGTGATGCGTGATGAGGGCGGCGATGACTTGTCCGATGAAGATCTCGACGATGGACTGGACGGCTTTGATGATGTCGATGACGTCGATGACGTCGATGATGGCTTCGAGGAAGAACCTGAGAACAGGCCTGAGCCCGAGTCCGAGAACAAGCCCGAGCCCGAAGGCGACGAGGACTAAGCGTGGCTCGCACGCGCATCGCGTCTCTAGTGCTAGTGAACTGGCGCGGCGTCTTTTACGAGCGATATCTTCTAGATCCCAACGTTACTGCTCTCGAAGGCAGCAATGGCGCAGGGAAAACCACGGTAATGATTGCGGCCTACGTTGCGCTCTTGCCGGACATGTCCCGTTTGCGTTTCACCAACCTCGGGGAGAGTGGCGGCGCAAGTGCTGACCGCGGCATATGGGGCCGATTGGGGGAATCTGGTCGTCCTTCCTACACGGCGCTCGAACTGATTCTCGGCGATGGAACTCGGATGGTCGCCGGAGTCCGGCTGATCAAAAAGGGCGAGCCAAGCGTGGAACCCACTCCCTTCTTTATTGAGGACTTGCCGGAGGAGACGAGCCTTCAGCGGCTGTTTCTGCTGCAGTCCGGGCAAGACGAATTCGTGCCGGACTTGTCCGAGTTGCGCGACTTGACGAAGGCGGCGGGTGCCAAGCTTACCGTCTTTAAATCTGTCCGAGAGTACTTCGCCGCACTTTTCGAGAAGGGAATCTCGCCACTTCGGCTCGTCGGCGAAGAGGAGAGAAATAAGTTCAACGAGATGCTGCGAACCAGCATGACCGGAGGTATTTCCAAGACACTGACAAGTGAACTGCGAACCTTTGTGCTCAAGAAAGAATCGGGACTCGCGGACACACTGACGCGAATGCGAGCAAACCTCGATTCGTGTCGCCGCAGTCGTCGGGATGTCGTGGACGCTAGACGCTTGCAGCGAGAAATTAGCGGTGTCTACGATGCCGGCACAGCGTATTTTACTCGGCTAGCGCTCGCACAACGAGAAGAGGCGGAAGAGCACAGAAAAACACTTAGTCTACAAAAGGACAACCTCAACAAAGTGGTACGTGGGCATTTCGACTTGCAGTCGTCGGTGACCGAACATCAAACTAGACAAGAGCAGGTGCAATCTCGGCTGGGCGCGGCCCGGGCTGGTCTCGATCAGGTGAAACTGGCAGAGGAGCGGAGGAAACGCTCGCAGCTTTTGGCCGACGAGCTGAGTGAACGTGATGATGAACTCCAGGAGCTGAGTGAGAGTGCCGAGACCCTAAAAGTGACCATGGACGGGTGTGAGGAGGATCGCAAAGCACAGCTCGCTCGTCGGGGCGCAGCTCAGGACGCCTACGATCGCGCAGCCGGTGGTCTTGCCAAGTTGCAAGATGGCTTGGACGAACTGCATCGTCGGGCTCGTGATTACCGCCAGGTGCATCAGAGTCTCGGGCAAGCTCGTGAGTTCCTCGATCGTGAGAACTTGTCCGAAGACGAATGTAGCGACGCGCTGAGCGAAGCACTGAACGAGTGCGAGGCCTTGGACGGAAAACGCGCAAAACTAGAGAGAGAAACCCAAACGATAGAGTTGCGGCGCTTGGAGTGCCGTCAAGCCTTGGACGCTCTGTCCTTTGTTGAGAGTCACTTCGGTGATGGGGAACAAGAAGCAGCGGCGGCGCCCCATCAGCGCGCCCGTGAGGCATTGGCCGAAGTAGAGCGTCGTCGGACGCAATTGCAGGGGCTCTCGGGCATGTTGCAAGAACGCGGAGATTTGGAGGCATTCTCTGTCCGGCAGACAGCGATCTGGGAAAAGGCGCGCGCTGCCGGACTCGAAGTGGGAAAGGTCGGGGCTTCCGATGCGCTAGCAGCTAGACTGGAGACCGCGGAGCTGAGCTGGGCCAAAGCGGATGAGAGCGCGCGTCATCATCAAAATATGTGTGCGGACAGGGAACGTGAACACGCGGTATTGATGAGCGCGAACACATTATTAGAACTTCGAGTCGCTCGCTTTGCCAGGGCCAATAGCGCCGCACAGGCCATTGAAGAGCATCTGGGACACAGCCCTCCTAGCACCTCCGCAGAGTTACTCGCTTTGGCGAAAGGACTCTCCCAGCAGCACGCCCAACTAGTAGCGGGACGGGCGGCCCTGGCACAAGAGCGTGAGGAGTTTTTGCACCAAGCCTTTGAACTGGACAGTGGCGCATCTAAGATATCCTCTGAGCTTCTTCGAGTGCGAGACGAACTCAGTGGAGAGCTCGTTGCTGGACGCTTTGAAGAACTGCCCGCCAATGAGGCAGCCCGGTTAGAAGCGCAGCTTGGACCACTGGCGCAAGCGATTATTGTGGACGACCTGGAAAGCTCGGCAGCAATTTTACGCAGCTTAGAAACTCCCATCGAAGAGACAATTTGGCTGGTCGCATCCGGCACTCCACTGGAGGCGCTCAGCGAGGAAAATCGAAATGAGTCACTGTGTGTGGTTGTTCAGGAGAACGTCGGACTACGAGTTTCTCCAGTTCCATCGCTGCCAACTCTTGGCAGGTCGGCACGGCAGAAGGCGGCCGCTCTGGCACGCGAGCAGGCACTGGAGTGTGGAGAAAAGCTTGAGCAACGACTGCGGGAGCTACACCGAATCGACGCGCTTCGCAGGGATGCCGGGGTTCTGCTCGAGACTCTTGATGTGTACCGGGCGGGCGATCCCAGCTCTGCCGAGAAGGAACACCGCGAGCGGGGAAGCACACTACTCTCGGACATCGATGAGCACCGTGAGCGGGCCGAAAAAGCGCGGGAACGAGCGGAGGGCATTCGCGAAGAGGTTGATTCCTTGCGTGGTCTCTTGGGAGAATCCTTCTTTCTAGATCCACCGGACTACAAATCGCAAGCGGTGAAACTCGACAAGGAGATAGCCAAAGTTCGCGAGGACGAGGAGCAATTGCTACTGGTTGAGGACTCTCGCAAGACCTTGTCGCAACTGATGGATGCCCTGCGCGATGAAGTCCCGAGTGAGGCGCGAGCTGCCGCTGCCATGGCGGAGATCGAGGAGTGTGAAACTCACAGAGATCGATTGTGGCAAGCCAGCAAGTCTCTAGAGGAGGTGTTGCGCAATAGGCACGCGCTGCATTGGAAGGATGCTACCGAGATTCTTGAGAAAAACACCAACTTGGTCCCAGCCTTAGAAGAGCAGCACCAGAGTGCGCGTATGGCAATGACAGAGGCAAGTGAGGCTGTGGCCAGTGCAGAGCTTGCATGGACTGCGGCGACTAAAAGTTGGCAAGCCGCAGATGCGAGAATGGTTGCGTCGCAAATGATGAGAGATCGCTTGGCACTCGAGTTGTCCGAGCTGGGCGGGCCAGAGCCGTCGGACGCTGGCGAAGAGTACACGTCTGTGGCCGCCGCAGAACGTCGCTTGGTGGCGCTGGATACGGAACTCTTGCAAGTCGTGGAAGAGGGCGCTAGAGACCGGGAGCGTCTGCGTCGGTCGGAATCTCACCTGGAGGCGGCGCGAGCTTGTGTCGAGTCCGAGATTCTCGCCTGTGAGCCAGCGCAACAAGCATGGCAAATCCAGCGGGAGCGCTGCGAGGCGGAAGGCCTGCTCGCTTCGGTACTGGCCGCTGGCGAAAGTAATGTGGGTCGGCCTCGGACCTCCGTGCAGCTTTTGGCTGAGGCGCAAGGAAAGCGAGACCTGCTGCTAGATCGACTCGGACAGGCTGAGTCCGGCGAAGAACTTCGCAAGATAATCACCGAGCTTCCCGGTGAAGGTGCGTCGAAATCGGGGCATTCGAGTCCTTCGGACAAGTGGAGCCCCGCAGACAACATCTCAGCATGGCTGTCGTTGCGAGAGTGGATGCGCAAACGGGTACCAGCACAGGTTGTCCAGGAAGACGACCCACTTCTGGCGCTGGAGGCACTTCAGGAGCACCTGGCAGTGCTAGAAACTCGTCTCGGATACCAAGAAAGCGATTTGCGAGCATCCTCGGAAGATGTCGCACGAGGCATCGACGTACAACTGCGCAGAGCTCGGTGGCAAGTGACACGACTCAACGAGCATTTGGAGTCGATTTCTTTCGGCAGCATCCGAGGGATTCGCGTGCAGATGCATCGGGTGGAACGCATGGAGCAAATCCTCAGAGCGTTGCGGGAAGGCGAGGCGCAAGAATTGCTGTTCCAGGCATCACTTCCCTTCGAAGACGCACTCAACGAAATCTTCAGTCGCTATGGCGGTGGTGCCCACGGCGGACAAAAGCTTTTGGACTACCGTGAGTACCTGGGATTGGGAGTCGAAATCCGACGGCAGTCTTCCGACAAATGGGAAGAGGCAAGCCCTACCAAACTGTCAACCGGAGAGGCCATTGGCGTAGGTGCCGCGCTGATGATGGTCGTTCTAACCGAGTGGGAACGAGACGCCAATTTGCTACGTTCGCGCAAAGGCGGAGGTAGTTTGCGTTTTCTATTTTTGGACGAAGCGAATCGTTTGTCCAAGGACAATCTCGCAGTGCTATTCGATCTATGTCACCATCTTGAACTGCAGCTTCTAATCGCAGCGCCCGAAGTCGCACATGCGGGAAATAACACGACCTACCGACTTGTGCGCAAAGTCTTACCCTCCGGCGGTGAAGAAGTGTTGGTCTCGGGACGGCGAACCATCGCTTCAGCCGATCCACCAGAAGACACCCCTACAGACGAATTGAGCGGCAAAGAGGGATAGAGCGCTTGGATCGCGGTCGTGCTTGGGCGTATCCTTAGAGGCATGAAAGTAGTCGGTTCCGCGTTCCTTCTGAGTGTTCTATCTGGTGTCGTTCTTGTGGCTTGCGGGGCAGATGCTCCAGCGACGCCAGATGCACGAAACGACACACCGCGAGTCGATGCTCGAGTTGTTCCTACTCCCGACGCTCGAACTTTTCCTCCCTTCGTAGATGCAATGCCATTACCGGACGCCGGTCCCGAATGTGACGATCCGAGCGAACCGAATAATTCTGAGAACATGGCGACTGCGCTTGCGGGCATTGACGATTGCGATGGCTCCGGCGGTACCGTGTCCGGGGCGCTCGATTCAACCGATGAAGATTGGTACACGTATGCAGTCGAAGACACTAACTGTTTATTGGATCCAACCATATTAATCGCAACTGGGAATGTTGAGGTTTGTCTCTTTTTTGTCTGTACCAGTGGCACCGAAGATTTCACATGCCCAAAGGGATCGATGGCAACGGACGTTGGTACTCTTAGCGGATGCTGTTCTACTAGCAGTTTCGACATTGGTGTGTTCGGCTTCGATTGCGATGGCGCTGCCGATGACAGCACAACAAACTTCATGCGTGTAAAGTCAGCTAGCCAGAATAGCTGCGAAACCTACAGCGTTGGCTATCAAAGCTAAATCGCTAACGGTTCTGTCCAAGTAGGAAGTGCTTCGCGACACTTCCCCTGCAACGAGGAAACCACGGACAGCGTATTCGAAGAGCGAGATGCTATGTGCACGGCCGACTCTCTCCATAAACAGTATGGTACGGTGGATGGCATGAGATTGCCCCCATCCATGTTGATTGCTGTTGTGTGCGGACTGCTTCCGCTCAGTTGTGGAACTGTGTCCGTGGCGTCGGATGCCAACAACGCACCAGACGCCAACAACCTAAGCGATGCCAATAACACGTCGGATGCCAACGAGGTAGTGAATACCTTAGCAGCATTGACTCTTTCTGCGGCCGCACCATTGGCTCCAGATTTCGACTCTGCGATATTGTCGTACACTGTAGATGTTTCGTTTGCTATTAGTGAACTAAGAGTTACTCCAACTGCTGAGGGGCCTACTGCCACCATCACGGTAAACAACACAGTTGTGGATAGTGGTACTGCCTCTGGGCTGATTGTATTGGACCTTGGGGTTAACGTAATTTCAATTGCCGTCAATGCAGCGGAGACGTACACCATCTCTGTTAATCGGGGCGGCGCAGTGTTGGAGCAGTTGGCGTATGGCAAGGCGTCCAACACTGGTATCAATGGGCAATTCGATACCAACGACCAATTCGGCATTAGTGTGTCTCTTTCTGGGAACACCCTGGCGATCGGAGCACCCTTAGAGGACAGCAATGCCATTGGTACTGACGGCAATCAGAATGACGACAGTGCTTTGGGTAGCGGGGCTGTCTATGTATTCACACGCATGGGCAGTACATGGACGCAGCAGGCCTATCTCAAGGCGTCCAACACGGGTGACAACGATGAGTTTGGCACTAGTATTTCTCTTTCTGGCGATACCGTGGCGGTCGGAGCACCCAGGGAGGACAGCAATGCCAAAGGTGTTGACGGAAATCAAAATGACAACAGTTCTTCGAGCAGCGGGGCTGTCTATGTATT
>JAESTW010000204.1 GCA_016763395.1 Kofleriaceae bacterium | reverse complement strand
GGCGTCGTTTTTAGCGGGGGCGGTAGCTGCTATTCTTCTGGGTGGATGCAGCCTGCTTTTTGAAAGTAGCTCTGCAGCTCAGGATGGTGGCCTTCGTGACGATTCTGGTCTGATTATTGATGCAGGTATTGTTGGGGACGGCGGTTCTGGTGGGGATTCTGGCGCTAGTGCAGATGGCGGCCCGAGCGCTGATGCTGCTGTGGTTGATGCCGCTGTGAGTTTGGACGATGCTGGCAACCCACCAGTCACGGTCACATTCACCGTACCGTGTCAATCCTTAGTCGATAGTGCGCAATGTAAATGCGAACTGATGAGCGACGACGGTACCACTAGTTTCGGTCCTGTGTCTGACAATGCAGTATGCACTCGTATGGTGGCGAGCGGTACTCAGGTCAGGTTCAGCGCTACAGTTACTAAGATAGGGTCAGATATTTCTGCACGGTGCCAACCATTCGAATGGGTTTCGGGTAACACTGCGGTAACTACATGCAATTCCGACGAGTGTACATTTGCAATCAGTTCAGACACCACGGTTCGTGCAAGCTGTACAGACGACAGCTTTATCGGGGCCAACCCATGAGAAGGTTTTGCCCTTCTCAACATTCTCAGCACTGAGATTATGTCCGAAGCGAGCAACTCAAAGGGAGTTGCGTACAGTCAGTCCGATTCGCTACTTAGAACACATCTCAACCGTGCTATCGAGCGCTGCTTTGAACGCGGCGTCACTGGTTGGTAAATTGTATTTTGTCACTGCCGCATGAACAGCCTTGGCGGTCGTTCCGCAATAGCTGCCGACTTCTCCAAGCAAGAGTGTACCCATCTCTCCGCCATAGCACGCTTTGGCAAGCTCTATCGACTTCGCGCTAAACCACTTGGAGTCTTTGAGTTTCTCGACCGTGTCCGCATTGTATTTGGAGTCCAAGATTGAAGTGCATCGAAAGGGCAAGCTTGCCTTCTTCTCGGCAAGGTTCTTCGCAATCTCAGCGAAGCCTTCAGTAAAGTCGTCCGCGACTTCTCCTTCGTTACACAGAAGAGTGGCTGCTGCAATGCCGTCTTTGTCGATAGCTTTCATCAAATCGCCGTATCCAGAGCAATCGCTGTAGTTGTATTCACTGCCAGTATCTCGCTGTTTGGTGATCGTGGCCTTATAGGATTCGGACAGTGTTTTACAACCCTCAGTGAGTGCGGGACTTGCAGCTCTCCACTCACCAGAATCACTTGCTGACGCGCAGGCGTAGCGGGCGTTGCTACGTGTATCTTCAGTCTTGAGATCTGAAAAGACCGCAGCAAATGCCTTGTCACAGGCTGCCATGAAGTCAGGAACAGCTTTGTAGGTGTCGAGTTGGTATCGACATGTGCTCATTGCGTCGTCCGCTTTGCCTTCTTTGAGTTTTGACTCGATTTCTTCGATGTCGCTCTTCGAGTCTTCAGAAAGTTTGCAGGCTGTGTATTCTTCGCAAGAGTTTGTCTTACCACAGGCGAGGGCGGCCTTCATGTGAGGCTCATCTTTGTTCTTTTTGCAGTGCGAAATCGCTTCGCTGCGCTGGCTTTTCATTTTCTTTTTGCGTTCGTCCGATTGGTCACCACACTCGAGTTCTTTATCGAAGGCAGTAGCGCATTCGCCGCCACCACCACAACCAATTGAGAGAGTCGCAGCACCAGCGAGAAGGAGTAAGAATTGTTTGGGCTTCATGCCCCGATATATACACGACTAGTGCCACGGAATGGTGAAGTGAGCAGCCCATGCGACATATTCTCTAATGACCCATCGAACCGCCAAATCGGGTCGTTGGTATTGCACGCTTTCCTTCCAGGCCACGGCTTGCGCATCGAAGCCTTCTTGCCTGAAAAGTCGTCGTCCTCTCCGCAAGTGAAAAGGCTGGCTAACAACTCGTACGCTTCGGACATCATGCTCCCGGAGTTTTCGGGCGGTATAAAACGCATTCTGTGCAGTGGTTAGCGACTCGTCTTCTACGATAATTTGGCTGGCGGGAACGCTGAGCCGGACTGCCGCGGCTGCCATTGCGGGAGCTTCTGCTGCGGAGTGTGCAGCGCCACCTGTAAAGACCAGAAGTGGCGCGACTTCTTGATGGTATAGGCGAACTCCCTCATCAACTCGCTCGCGACCCGCAAGGCTAAGCTCTCCATCTGGACGAAGAGGAACTCCCAAAACCACGATGGCATCGACCTGTTTCTCGTTGTCGTGGACTTCGAGCGGATACCCAACGATTCGCAATGGCGGCTTGAGCATGTAGAAGAGCGGATTCATGGCGGCACTCTAAACCATTAGAAGAGCTCTCGAGAGATCCCCTATAAGCCTATGAAAATAATCAGTAATCTTTGGGTAAATCTCCAGGCCTTCAGGTGTCAGCCAGTAGGCCGAATCATGCTTGCAAGGAGTTCTATTTTGGATATTGCTAGTGCCATAGGTTTTGTATTGGGAATGGGCTTGGTTCTCGTGACCATCATTATGGGCAGCCCGCTCAGCGCGTTCTTCAATGTGCCAGGCTTGGCCATCGTTGTTGGTGGAACCTTTGCCACTGTTTTTATGGCAGAGGGCATAAAGCAGGTCATTGGTGCCGGCAAAGTAGGCGCGCAAGCGTTCTTTGGAAGTGCGCCCAACGTGAACGAGACCATCGCGAAAATTGCTGAACTCGCCGTGGTTGTCCGAAAAGAAGGGTTGTTGGCCTTGGAGAATCAAGAAATCAACGATCCGTTTTTGGCCAAGGGTGTCCGGCTTGCTGTCGATGGCATCCCACCAGAAGAAGTAGAAGCGACATTGGCGGGTGAGATGGCGACGATGAAAGATCGCCACAAGCGAGGCTCGCAACTCTACAAATTCGCAGGTGCAAACGCTCCCGCAATGGGCATGATTGGAACGTTGATTGGGCTGGTTCAGATGCTTCAGTCTCTGGATGATCCGGCAGCGATTGGACCGGCTATGGCGGTTGCTCTCTTGACGACCTTCTACGGCGCGGTGATGGCATTTATGATGTTTGGACCGATGGCAGAAAAACTCGATCGACGCTCAGAGGAAGAAGCGGAAAACATGAAGGTGGTCATTATCGGACTCGAATCAATTCTCAAAGGAGAAAATGGCCGCATCGTTAAAGAGAAGCTGGAAGGCCGACTGCCGCCAAGTTTGCGGACAGAGGAAGAGAACTAAGAGATGGCACTCCAAGAAGAACATGAATGCGAGACTAGTATTGATGCCGCATGGATGGCGACCTTCGCCGATCTGATGTCATTGCTATTGACCTTCTTCGTGTTGCTCTTGTCTTTCGCGAATATGGATGTGGTTCGCTTTAAGGTGGTGCTCGGTTCTGTCCGGGAAGCCTTTGGCGTGCAATTCCAGCATCCTGGTGACATTGAGGCAGTTTCGACCAGTATCGTTGAACTGAGTAAGCAGGAGAGCTCGGACAATCTGCAGGTGGTTGAAGAAATTATGATGTTGCGGAAGGTTCAGAAGTTTATCCAAGAAAATAAAATGGAAAACTTGATGGAGGCTTCGCTCTCTGAACGCGGGGTGGTGATTCGAATTAAGGGACATATCTTATTCAAATCAGGGGCGTCGGACCTGCGCAAAGAGGCACCGATGGCGCTTGCACCCGTAGTTAAGTTAACCAAGGCGATGCCTCACCAACTGAGTGTGGAAGGACATACCGATGACCGTCCGATTCGCAGTCGAAAGTATCCATCCAATTGGGAGTTGTCTACCGCGCGAGCTGTTTCGACAATGCGATATCTCATTGACAAAGGTCTCGACCCGAAACGGGTGAATGTTTCTGGCTACGCGGATATGCGTCCGATTGAAAGCAACGATACGCGTGAAGGTCGAGCGCGAAATCGACGTGTGGAGTTCATTTTCTTGCGATCGCCGGACAAAGAGCCGATTACCAAGAAGCAGATCGAAGCGGCCCGCGTCGAACTCGAGCGCATGCGAAAGGATAAGACTCTCATGGATGACCCGATGGCAGGGCAGGACGAAGAAGGAGATACTCCCGAATCGATGCCAGTGCCAACTCCCGAGTCGGCCCCATTGGATGGTGATGACAAGATTACTGTTCCCCCAGAAGCTGAAACTCCAACACCGGACGAAGCAGCCGCTGTGCCGGGGGCCGAGTCAGCTGCAGGTGAAACAGCTGTAAGTGGCGAGACCCCGCCGGATGCTACTGGGACGGCAGCTACCGCTGCGCCGGGTATAGTGCCATCCTTATCGCCAGGAATTCGAGCGAGTGATGTCACGCCTTTGAGTCAACCTGCTGCGGTTGGCGCGGCTGCTGCGGCCAGTGACGTGACGCCACCGGCAACCCCATAGCGTAGGGAATCAACTAGACAAGGCAGAGCGATAGAGGGTTGGTTGTTTGCGACAAGGGTGCTTTCAGGGCATACTTGTAGGATGCGCGTATTGTTGATTGCTTTCACTGGGTTGCTTGGGTGTCACGCGTCATCGAATAACAAAGTTGCTAGTTCGTACGAGGAGTCAGAGAACTCGCGTCCGGCGGTAGAGGACCTGGCGGAGGAAACTCCACCTGTTATTGCTACCAAAGCGGACACCTCATTTCCAGAGAGTGAAATGGTGTCCTATTTCTCGTCCGGGAATTCAGCGGTGGGCTTACGGCTTTTTCGCCGGCAGCAATATCCTCAAGCCAAAGCAGCCTTGGAAAAGGCTCTTGCGGAGAGTTCGCACGAAGACGAAAAATACCGATTGAGAATACTTCTGGCTGTGGTGGAACGAGACGATGGCAAGTTTTCACAGGCCGCAGCACTATTTGCTGCAGCGGCAGAACAGGATGACGAGATCGCTGACTACTTGCACTACGAAGCAGCGCAAGCCTATGCAAAGGCTGGTGACTCCAAGGCGACAGCTCACGCTGAGGCGGTAAAACGAGATGGTCCATGGGGCGGAGACGTGGAGTTTTTGCTCGCTGGGGCCGCAAGGGCTAACAAGCAACATCAAAAGGCTGTGGGCTATTATCAGAGTTTCATCGAGAAGGAGGAGTCCGGGGCGCTTGTTGCAGAGGCTCGATACCATCTAGGAGCGGAACTAGCCGAATTGGGGAACGCTGACGCGAGTATGGCTACCTGGCGAAAACTTGTGTTGTCCGCACCGGTTTCGTCATGGGCTGCGCTTGTAAAAGATGCCAAGGTTACGGCCAAATTGACGGGCCCAGAGTTTCTCGAACGAGGGATGGGGTTTTTCGTAGCCATGAGAAATTTGCCGTCCGAGCGAGACTTCTCGGCAGCCCTGAGGCGATCTGACTCAAGCGCAGAGGAGCGCTGTCAAGCTCTCTTTCACCGGGCAAAATCAGTGTACAAAGAGCGCAAGTACGGGCGCAGTGCACCACTTTTTGAGCCGGCCATTGCAGCTTGCAAGAAGAGTGGAAATACCAACTACGAAGTGAAGTCCTCGTATCAAGCGGGCCTGGCATATTCGCGAAGTGGTGACCACGTGAAAGCGGCTGAGCACTATGCCTATGTCGAGAAGTTTCCTGATCACAGCTATGCCGATGATGCGCGACTTCGGCAAGCGGAGGAGTTTACCTCCTTGCGCGAGTTCAAAAAGGTCTCGGAACTTCTTTCGACTATCCCGGCTAAGTACCCGAGCGGAGACATGCGCGGAGAAGCGCTGTGGCGACTCGCTCGCAGGGCGTATCAATTGGGAAACTACGAAAGGGCGGCGCGGTGGCTGCAAAAGCAGATCGAAGCAGTTCCGGTGGAAGAAAAATGGTGGGCAGAAGGGCAGGCCGACTACTGGCTGGGACGTTCTCTTGCACATCTCGGACAAAAAGAAGAGGCTGCTAGCGCCTACAGTGATTGTATTCGCAAGTATCCACTGACCTACTATTCAATGCAGGCCTTCAACCGACTGCGTGAGACTTGGCCGGAACAATACAAAGAGCTTTTGTCCGAAGTGAGATCTAGTACGTCGGCGGTGAGTGCTTCGCTGCAATCTCGCGAAGTCTATGGGGAAACAGAGTTTCGCACCGGACTAAAGCTTGCGAGACTTGGGCTAACAGCGCCCGCGAAACGGCAATTTGCAGCATTGGGCTTCGTCGTGCCATCGGGCCGAAAAGCCGTGCGTGATGCAGAGCGGATTGATTGGCTTGTCGCGACAACCCGCCTGCTCGATTTGGCCGGCGATTATGTAGGATCGCATTGGATTGGCAGGTGGCATACCATCGACTATCGTCGCTCATGGCCCAATGGTGCAAACAAGGCGAGATGGCGCTTGGCCTATCCT
>JAESTW010000203.1 GCA_016763395.1 Kofleriaceae bacterium | reverse complement strand
GGGCGGATATGCAATGAGCAGTTTCGTTGCGCGGAACCACAGGTGGGCTCGGCTGCACTGTGGAAAGATGCAGGAGCCTCAGTCGTGGCAGAAGCCGCAACAGACGCGATGACGGAGCCTGTGACTGGATCACCACCCTTCGCTATGTACGGCGGGAACGCGCAGAACACCGGGCAACTTGCAGGCGAAGCACCGAAGAAGGCGCCCAAGCAGATTTGGGAGCTGAAATTCGACAAAGCAATCGTCGGTTCCCCATCAATTGGTCCGGACGGAACAATCTACCTGACCTCTCACGACCACAAGTTGCATGCAGTCTCGAAAGAAGGCGTTTTGCTTTGGAGTTTTGCTAGCGGCGACCGAATTTGGAGTACACCGGCAGTTGCTCAGGACGGCACCGTATACACCGGTTCGGACGACGACCACCTCTATGCCATCGATGGCAAAACCGGCGCCGAGAAATGGCGCTATCGAATTGGCACTTGCACAGAACCTATGGGCTTTGGTCCCGAGGGCACTCGCTGTGATGTTGATGGTGGGCCGACCTTAGGGGCGGACGGAAGTATCTACGTCGGTGGTGATGGCCTCTATGCTCTGTGGCCCGACGGCCGCCTTCGCTGGAAGTTTGCCACACCGGAACATGTACCGACAGCGCCGGCTATTGGCCCCACTGGCAGCATCTACATTGGTTGTTTGGACGATGCTGTGTACGCAATCAGGCCTGATGGAACCAAAGAGTGGGAGTTTAGAACCACTCGGGACATTGAGTCGGCAATCGCTGTGGCACCGGACGGCAGCATCTACTTCGGTGGGGATGATAAAAGTGTGTACGCCCTCGACAGTGAGGGAACGATGAAATGGAAAGTGATTACTCGAGGCTTTGTCCGAGCATCACCGGCGATTGCGAATGATGGTACGATCTATGTTGGTTCGTACGACAAAAAGATGTATGCGATAAAACCGGACGGTACCGTGAAGTGGCGCTTTAGCGCTGCGGACAAAATTCATGGTTCTGTGGGAGTCGCCACAAACGGGGTCCTGCTCTTTGGATCTCAAGATGATAATTTGTATGCAGTAGGTCAAGATGGCCGCTTGCTTTGGTATTTACCCTTTGACGCGGATGTGGATCCAACCCCCGCGCTCTCGCAAGATGGAACTCTCTACGTTGTAGGTGATGACCAGAGCCTGCGAGCATTTAAATAGAAAGAATAGTTTTATGACCTTTGATAAGGAACAAGTCCTGTCCATACTCGGACAGGCGTCCAGTGATGGACTTAAAGTGGGAGCTTTGCTCGATGAATTGGAATTGAGCCGCCTCGAGCAGCGCCGAATGCGCCGCTTCTTGGAAGGCTTGATAGAAGAAAAATATGTGGAAAAGGTGGCTCGCGGTACCTACGCGTTGGCACCGGGAGCGAAAGGAAAGCTGCGCAGAGCTGCCAAAAGGGCGAGCTTGAGCTCTTCCTCTCGCCCTCAAAACCAGAGTGTGACATCGAAGAGTGTTTCCTCGCGCACGGGCGGACGGAATACCGCCAGTCTTCGAACGAAGATGCCGGACGCTGGCAGTCCCCTGTGTGAAGGCCGAATCCGGGTACATCCGGCGGGATACGGCTTTGTTGTCCGCGATGACGGGCAGGTGGACGTCTTTGTCCCAGCTAAGTATCGAGGTGCCGCGCTGGACGGCGACAAAGTCTCTCTCTACACCTGGGAGGGCTATAAGGGCACCGAGGGGCGAGTGGAAGAAGTGTTGGCTCGCGGACGCGCCAAGATTACAGGAGTCTTGGAGAAATCTGGGGCCAGTCTTTTTGTTGTGCCCGATGACCCACGCATTGCTACCGACTTCGGTCGGGTAGGTATTGAAGGTGGTCCAGGCCAAGCAAAACTGGGCGAGTGCGTGGTGGTCGACATCACGCATTATCCAAGCGATGTCGACAATCACATGGCCGGGCGTATCTCAAAGGTACTCGGGCCCCCGGACGATCCGCGCACGGAAATTCAGAAAATCATCATCTGCGCCGATTTGCCCTATGAGATGCCAGAAGAGGCATTGGCCCAAGCGGAGACAATTCACCAGACACTGCAACCCGAGGATTTTGCGGATCGTATCGATTTGCGAGACAGAGATTTTCTTACGATTGATCCGGAGACGGCTCGGGACTTTGATGATGCGATTTGTATCGAAGACGGCCCACTCGGTGGCCCACGGGTTTGGGTTGCAGTGGCCGACGTTTCCCACTACGTGCAGCCGGGGGATGCTTTGGACAACGAGGCGCAAATACGAGGGGTCTCGGTGTATTTACCTGACCAGGTGATTCCCATGCTGCCGATGAAAATCTCGGCCGGGATTTGCTCGCTCAATCCCCACGTCGATCGCTGTGCCATGGTTGTCCGCATGGATTACGATTCATCATTGCACTTGCAAGACACTGGCTTTGCGGCGGCGGTGATTAAAAGTTCCGATCGCTTGGACTATCCCGGTGTTGCTGCGGCATTGAGTGGAGACTTCCGTGGCTCTCGAGAGAGCTATCGCAAGTGGGAAGGCCACTTACACAGGCTACATGCCTTAGCGCAGACCTTGCGCCAGCGACGGCGGGCCCGAGGAACGTTGGAACTTGACATCCCGGAGGCAAAAGTGGTGCTCGATGCCGATGACCCGCTATTGGTGCGTGATGTTGTCCGGTCTAAAGGCACTGAAGGGGTCAAAGAGGCCTACCAGCTTGTCGAAGAGTTCATGATTTCGGCGAACGAGGCGGTTGGCGCGTTTTTCACCAGTCGGGGACTCGATGCGCTGTGGCGAATTCATGCACCGCCAAAGGAAAGCCGGGTAGAGGAGTTGGCCGAGCTTCTGGGGGCGTTCGGGATTCGAGTGGATATCGATGAGGCGATGACTCCGATTGGCATGCGAAAGGTCTTGGAACAAGTCAACAAACTGCCTTCCGGACAGGCTCTCTCCTTCTTGGTGCTTCGCTCGTTAACGCAGGCGGTTTACCACACAGAAAATGTCGGACACTTCGGACTGGCATCGAAGGAGTACATTCATTTCACGTCTCCCATTCGCCGTTATCCCGACTTGCAGGTGCACCGCTTGATCAAGATGCAGTTGCACAAAGAAGGGCAAGCGTCGGCTGGTGGTGGGCGGTGGAAACGTCCGAATCGCGAAGAGTTGCAAGAGTTGGCGGCGATGTGTTCGGGGCACGAGCGACGTGCGGTGGAAGCCGAACGTGAGGCTGTTGCCATGTATCGCGCGTACCTGATGCGGCAGCATGTCGGAGAAGAGTTCTCTGGGCGCATCTCTGGCGTGACTCACTTCGGCGCGTTTATTGAGATTGACGAGCCTTTTGTTGAGGGCTTGCTCAAAGTGGAGGCCTTGGGGGACGATTTCTTCGATTTCGACCCGGTCATGATGCAGCTTACCGGACGCCGGACAGGGTTTACACTCTCGCTGGGAGATTCTATCGAGGTCGAGGTTCTCAACGTCTCGGTCGCGTTGCGCAGAATCGAACTCGGACTCGTTGGTGGCAAGCGGGGCACTGACGTCGCAGATCGCAGGAGCAAGTCACCTCGGAGACGCTACGCTACTCCGCCTGACCAAAAGCCGAGTCGCAGTCGCAGTCGGCCACCCGCGGGCGAGAAGAAGCGCGGCAAGAAGAAGCCGGAAAGCGCAAGCACCACGCGCAAGCCGAGCAAGAAAAAGGCGCCAGGTCGTATTAGTCACAAAGGACCGAAGACTCTGGGTAAGAAGAAGCCGAAGGCCAAAGCGAAGAGCAAGAGACCACGTCGGAAAAAGTAGTAGATACGAAAAAAGGTCCCAGCAAGCTCGAGAGTGCTGAGACCTGTATTTCGTAGTGCTTGCCCAGCGAAATCCGAATGGAGACGGACTCGCTATGACGGGTGCTTAGTTGTTAACAACTTTGGACTGGAACATGTAGTCGTCTCCGCCTGTGTGGCAGCCGATACACATTGGGAGCTTGCCTTCTTGCATGACTTTGCTCGCGTCCGGGCTCATAACTGCGTAGTACCAGTCGCCATTCTCATCGTCGTAGCCAGCGTCCATTTTCGCCATGACTGTGAGTGCCATTGGATCGCCTGCAGCGCCATCGACATCAGCGTGGATTGTCTTAACGATTGCGAAACCTTTAGGCATGGTTCCACCAGCTTTGTACACGTCAGCATCAGTAGCGTAGACGTTGACCCAAGGCTTCTTGTGCCCTTTGGATACGAAAGCGTTTGCATTGATTTTGGGCCAGCTTGCCCAACCGGACCAATCGACACCGACGTCCATACCAGCAGCTGCAGAACCGTCGCCGCATGGGTTGCCACATGGGTTTGCGCAAGGATTGCTGTCGCCGCATGGGTTGCTGTCGCCACATGGGTTTGCGCATGGGTTGCCAGTGTTCATGGAGGTGTCATCTTTACTTCCGCCACCACAAGCCATAAGTCCAAGAGCAAAACTAAGGAGAAATAATTGTTTCATGTTCGTGAGTTCTTTCTGTCCCTGATTTAGGGTCTATCTGCGCCGCAATCACCGGACGCCCAGCAATAACAAGTTGTTATTGTTTGATGGTCCATACGAAAAGCACCTTTCAAAGGTTACTTGCCCAGCGAATTGAGAGAATTTAGCGGCAGTTTGCACAATATTGGGATCGCCTGGCAAGTCCGATATACACTTATTGACGATTGCAGACGGCATAGGGATACTCCTACCATGGCACTATTCCTCCAAGGTCTGCGCGGCAAACCCTTAGAATTGTTACAAACAAAATTCGGAATTAACGCAGACGGCTCCAAGGGCACACTCGTAGCGAGCCTTCAGCGGCAACTGGGAGTCTAGTGGGAGACAAGAACAAGGCGAATTTCGCATTCGGGGTTGGCGACAACACATATCAAGCGGTGGGCCAAGAAGAGGGAATTGTCCGGTTGGTCGATTCGTTCTATGCGACGATGGCGGCGGAGGAGCAGTATTCCGCGATTTGGCAAATGCACTCTGCACCGCCGGACATCTCGAGGGCGCGTCTGTCGGCATTTCTCTGTGGCTGGATGGGCGGACCTCGTCGCTACCAGGAGCAGTTTGGAAGTATACAAATTCCCCGAGCGCACGCCAGTCTAGATATCGGACACGAAGAGGCGAAACTCTGGCTTGCGTGTATGCGCAGCGCTCTGGAGACTCTGGGGCATTGTGATGAGCTTGTTGAGTATCTAATGATTCAATTCGCCGTACCTGCTGAGAGAATTCGGCAGGTCTGTCAGCGCTAGTGCTAGCTACGATTTCGCTTTGCGGGCGTTTCGCAAGGCATCGACGAGTTGCGCTTGATCTACTGGTTTGGGAATAATGCAACTCACTCCCAGGGATTGCGCTCGCTCGCAGTTCTGCTGGTTCGCTTTCGATGAAATGACCAGCTTGGGTAAGCGTTGGTAGCGAGGATCTGCCTGCAATCGTTCCAAGAATTCGAAACCGGACTCGCCGGGCATCTCCAGATCGGTGACCACTGCGTCGCAGCGGTGTTCTAGCAAACTGTGCCAGGCGCTGAGCCCGTCGGAGGCGGTGATGACGTCGTAGCCGGCTCTGCCCAGCATGCGACGCATTGCCTCGCGAATTGCCTTGGAGTCATCGACAACGAGAACTCGCTCCGCAACACCACTATTCTGCGGTGGTTCTGCGTCGTTGTGGACGTCTGCCGGGTAGGCGATTTTCACGAGTGCCGCGGGATCCAGAATGAGTTGGACTTTCCCCGAGGGGCTGATGGTTCCACCTGAATAGAGCGGAATACCCGAGAGCATCTGTCCCAGGTTTTGCAGCACAATTTCCCTCGCTCCAATGATTTTGTCGCAGCTGATCGCGAGCCGTTTTCCGAGATACTCTAAGAATATCGCCGGGCATTCGTCTTTGTCCGGTGCCAGTTCGAAGTCGAGAGTTTCGTGAAGCGAGACGACAGGCAGGGATTCGCCATCTCGATCTATGGCAGTGGGCTTCAGCGGACAGTCCAGGGTGCTTTGGGTCAAGACATGTACGCTGGGGATTGCGAAGACGTGACCGCCGACCTTGAAAAGTATGGCATTGACCATTGCAGTGGTCAGTGGAAGCCGCATGGTAAATGTGGTGCCCCGGTCGGGAATACTCGAAACCAGGACTTCGCCGCCGAGACGAGTCACCGTTTCTCGGACAAGACTCAGCCCGACACCCCGACCTGATAGTTCATCGACGTTAGTTGAACTTGAGAAACCCGGCTCGAAGATCTGTGCCAAGACTTGCGCATCGGAGGCTCGTTCCGCTTGTTCTTTAGTCCACTTCCCGGACGCGGAAAACCGATCTCGCAAGGCCAGTATATCGACACCGTTACCGTCATCGCTTACCTCCAGCACGACGACATTGCCCTCGTGCCGTGCCGTGACGTAGATACGTCCTTCTGGGCTCTTTCCTCGGGCAACTCGCAAGTCTGGCGACTCAATCGCATGAGCTACTGCATTGCGAAGCAGCTGGATAATGGGATCGATGAGTTGATCTGCGACCACTTTGTCGAACTCGGTTTCCCCGCCAGAGGTAACGAGGCGCACTTGTTTGTTGGCTTGGCTGGCGATCGAGCGGAGTTGCGGGCTCAGACGTTGGAATAGCCCCCGGACAGACTGCATTCGGACCGCGGTTAGCCCGTCTTGCAGGGCAAACTCGGTGCGTCGCAAGAGTGAGGTGTCGTGTTTTAGACTCTGGATAGCACCGCCAATTGTCGGCAGCGATTCGCGCAGAGCGGATTCGAGTTCGGACAGAAGTGTGCCCACTTCATCAACATCGATATCACGACGGTTCTCTGCCCAGTCGCTGCGTTCTCCGCCCAAGGTGTCGAGAGCCTTTTGCAAGTGCTCGAGTTGTGACTCAAGTTTACGAACCCCTTTTTCAATTCGAGTGCGATCGAATACCAGCTCGCCGACGGTATTCATGAGTTGATCAATCCGCGCCGGGTCTACTCGCAAGAGCGGGCTTTCCATTCCTCGTCTGTCCGGGCGTCGGCGTTCTGAATAGGTGTCGCTAGAATCCCCTGTGACGAGAAGAGGAGGAGCCTGGACCGGAGAAGTGGGGCTTGAGGGCGCCGAGTCAAAAGCCAGGCTCCCGGAAGCGTCGGGCGATACGCCGACGGCGGTATCAGCGGTGTCCAGGTTGCGCAGCCTGCTTAGCCAGTAGCCTACGTGCGCAGACTCTGTGTCCGGGTTTTCTGCTTCGGCGACTATAGAACGAATAACGTCGGATGCCTCAACCAGCCGGTCGCGGAGCCGAGTCGACCAGTGCCACTGATCGTCGTAAATCTTGGTAACAGCATTCTCGTACTCGTGAGTAAGCTCGGCGATTGCTGGCAGCTCAACGGTGCCAGCGGAGCCCTTTAAACCGTGAGTATGCCGCATCAACTCGTGCAGAATCTCGTCCGAGGGTTTGATGTCTGTTGTCTCCAGTAAGAGCTCGGACATGCGAGTGAGGCACTCGTCCGCCTCTTCACGAAAGAAGTTGATAAGGGCAATGTGTTCTTCGGTGTCGAAGCGTCGAGACCGCCGAGGCGGGCGCTTGTTGACCTGTGTGGGCGAGGAGTCGCCAGGT
>JAESTW010000202.1 GCA_016763395.1 Kofleriaceae bacterium | reverse complement strand
TGAGCATTGTGGGGGACTCAGTCTCGAAAGAGTGAGGACCCAATTGCGAAGGAGACGAAGCCAACCGCCAGTAAAACCCCACAGGGGAAAAGCATATCGGTCGGACTGTAACCGCGCCAGATACTTCCCTCTAGAGCTATCACAGCCCATTTCACGGGACTCGCGTTACTTGCACTTACCATCCAGCCTGGCATCACAAACAGGGGAATCATGCCACCGCCGAACATCATCATCAGCATCATCGCTGAAGTGGCATAGCCGTTGGCTGCCTTTTCTGTCCGGCCAAATACAGAGAGCAGCATCATGATTCCCACAAACGCGATGCTTGTTGACAACACTGCCATGGCTACAACCACTGGGCCACCGAAATTGACATGAAAGACAACTCGTGCAAGTGCCAATAGCATCACCTGCATCAGGATAAGTACTAGAAAACAAGCTCCGCCTTTTCCGGCAAGAATTGTTGTCCGGCGAATGGGGGCAACACGAAGACGCATGAGTGTCCCTTGAGTACGTTCGGTGATTAGCCCCATTCCAAAGGTCATAGCGCACATCATTAGTCCCCAAACAATTCCCTGGGGAAATGAGATAGCAAAGGCGTTGGGCGGGCCTTGTCCATCTGCGACGATCTCTGAATAGGAGAAGTGCACAGGCTGCGGGAAGTCGACGGCCTCCCCACTCGGCCTCTCCAAAATATATCCTGTGAGGATACCGCTGAGCATTGCAGCCGTTGCTCGATGACTTGGATCGATAGCAACCTCTACCTGCACACTGTTCCCGGACACCAGTTTCTCACGTTCAGCGCCGAAGCCTGGTGGCAATATCACGGTCGCGTTACTACGACCTTCCCGGACAGCGGTTACAGCATCTTCATTGGATGCCAGCTTCACGTCAAGCTCGGGGGCTGCTTCTAGCTGCGCAACAAAACGAAGACTTTCTTCACTCTGATCTAAATCCACTACCATTATCGCGATTGTGCCGCTCTGTCCCTGGCCTCCAAATACCGAGCCAAAGAGCACGGCCATTAGCAACGGAAAAATCAGTGTAAAGAAAAAGCCAGTTTTGTCACGCAAAAGTAGCTTGATGTCTTTTCTTATAATCGCGATCAGCACCTTCATAGTATTGGCTCGTAGTTTTTCATCGATGGCACAATAATAGACACCTAGATGTCCCCGGCAGAAGTCTTAACGGTTTCTAGCTCGGCCTTTTGCCCCATGGCGGCGTTACTCAACATGGGAATACCCCAGTATTCCTGCTGTTTCGGGTCTTGCCCTGAACCAAAATTCCTTCCCCATAAACCATCATTACTTATGCCGACGACATCTAGTCTCTCAAGCTCCTGCCTGTCAGGTTCAGAAATACTTGTTCTAGCGTCGGACGCTCGAGGTGAAAGCGTTCGAAAGCACGCTCAGCCGCCAAACGATTGAGTTCTTCTAATGGTTTTTCTGTCTGTAGCCGAAGAGTCTCGTCTTGGAATTCTACTACCAGGGTATCTTGTCCGCCGTGTTCAGAAATGAGATTTGCTACAGTATCAATCGCTTTGATCTTCGCCCCATCTACAATCGCAACACGGTGGCAAACTCGTTCCGCCTCCTCCATGTAGTGGGTTGTGTATACTATCGTAGTTCCCTCCTTGGCCAGTCGTTCAGTCGTCTCAAGAATTTTGTTACGTGATTGTGGATCGACGCCAGCGGTAGGCTCATCCAAAAATAGCAAGGATGGATTGTGTATGAGTGCTGCCGCAATATTTAGCCGCCTCTTCATACCTCCCGAGTAGCCTCCGACTCTGTCCCCACCACGATCTTGTAGTCCCACTTCTTCCAATACTTCACCAATTCGGGTTCGCAAGGTTGTCCGGCTGAGACCGTAGAGCGAGCCGAGAAAATGCAGGTTCTCCACACCACTCATCTCATCATAGAGTGCCAACTCCTGTGGTGCCACACCTATCATACGTCGAACCTCCGGCTTACTCGGCGCGCCTTGTCCGGCTATACATATTTCGCCCGAGTCAGGTTGAAGGGCTCCAACGGCCATGTTCACAGTTGTGCTTTTACCGGCACCATTGGGGCCCAAAAGTCCGAAGATCTCGCCTTTTTCAATCGACAAAGAAATGCCATCAACCGCGACAGTCGCACCAAATCTTTTATGTAGTTCTTTGATTTGCAGCACGGCGGAGAGGATAGCCATCCTTCTACCGGAATTGCAATATTGTGCTTGGTGGAGCGATCTAGCATTATTCTGATCTAAGTTGCTTTAGCCAAATGGCGGACAAACATTGTTTGCCGGACAAGGCCTGTTCGCAAGCGGAACGTTTCGGGTTGCGCCAAAGGAGAGCGATGATGGGGAGGTTTCAGCAACGTGGGTGTGGGGCTGGCGAGCCACGATAATAGTCGTGACTCGAAACTAGCTTGACTTGTCGGAAGTATTCTGCGTATAGTATCGACTCGACACCATGTTGACAGAGGAAATTTATGACTAACAGGATCCCGATTCTTGATAAGAAAGCCCCCCCTTGGCGCGTGGCGCAATGGTTCAACACCAAACAACCAATAACGCTTGACTCGCTTAAGGGTAGCGTTGTCGTACTACACGCGTTCCAGATGCTCTGCCCCGGCTGTGTCGCGCATGGGCTGCCCCAAGCTCAGCGTATTGCTGAAGAGTTTGCCGGGGTACATGTTATCGGCCTACACACCGTATTTGAGCATCACCAAGCGATGACGGCTACTTCGCTTGCAGCGTTTCTTCATGAATACCGGATTCACTTTCCGGTGGGGATTGATGAACCGTCCCTAGATGGACCGACTCCGCAAACCATGAAGGCCTACGGTATGCGTGGTACTCCATCGCTGATTTTGATTGGCCGCAACGGTTCAATCAAGGAACACTTCTTTGGAAGGCCGTCCGACCTACTCGTCGGTGCCGCCATTGCGGGACTGCTCGCTGACTCCACAAGCGGCAATGATGTTGAGCTCGAGGTAGCCAATGCAACGATCACAACTGAGCCGGGCTGTGATGACAATGCATGCTCCCTTCCTAGTGGTCCTGAGAAGCCCAAATCTCGCTAACGCCAGAAATCACTCGTGCTGCTGCCAATGATATGCAACCTAAGCCAAAGAAAGCTGGCTCGACTCTAGTAGCCCCTAGTGGTTCCGCCTGGCGATTGGTTTAGCCAGGGGATAGTGGTGTAAGTGGCTGAAAATAGGCAAGGTGAACCCCTGTTCAAAGTTGGCGTGAGCCTTGCTCTAGTAGATTGGCAAGACACGACGCTT
>JAESTW010000201.1 GCA_016763395.1 Kofleriaceae bacterium | reverse complement strand
CACCGCCAAAACCGCACCAACCGCTTGCCACCAAGGCAAGAAGAAGACTCCGATCGCGATGCCCAAGAGATAGAGGGCGCGTAGACGTGGATCGACAGACATGTTCTTAGCTACCGCCGAAGTCTGATGGTGCTGCGTGAGCTAACTCGGCTGCCTGCGCGATTTCATCAAAGGCGAGGCCACACCAAAATACCGTCCACTCACTGCCTCGGACAAAGCCGTCGCACTGGCTGGTATACCAACCGACAATCGGGTTGCCCGGACGGCTACGCCAAAAGATTCGCGGGTTTCGCTTGCGCAGTGCTCGCCAAATATCGCCGCCGATGCCTTCACCCTGCGCTCTGAGGTTGACCGCGAATTTGCTCAGGTAGGGCGCGAGAGGGCTCTCTTCGACGATTGCCGCACCTCGGTAGTCGGCAGCAATGAAGACTTCACGAATGGGGCGCTGGTAAAAAGCGGCAGCAATCGGCCTGCTAAAGGCCGACTCCAAAAGACTGTTGAGCCGATCCTCGCAGGTTTCTTGATAGCTATTGTAGCGCGCGACCTCAGTCCCTCTGCGCACGAGGGTGCCCGCGCCTTTGAGTGTGAAAAGTTCCCGCAAGAGATCGTGGGCTGATGTAATCGATACCGTGAAGGTGTGCTCAGCATCGTCAAAGACTGTGCGAACTTCTCGTAGTAGTTCGACCTGGCTCTGCGTCAGTACGCCGGGGGCCGAGAGGGCGCTATAATCAGTACGCAGGTTGACTAGCGATCGCAGCGCTTCCCCCTGGGGTTGCAACCCGGCTTGATCGACCATGTACAGAACTCTGCGGACAGCGAGCCGCTTGACCAAGGCCGCACGATCGGCTGCACTGGCTGCCATCAGTACCGGCAAGCGCGCGTGCTTGCAGTGCTCGGTGACCTCGCTTGAGTCGCTAGCGGTGGCCAGTAGCTTGTCGGGGAGTAGGCCTAAAAGTGATTCCCGGACAGTTTGGTTGCTGGCACAAAGCAGGGGAGTGAGCTCTAGTTTGCGGAGGAAGAGCAAGTCGGCAACTAGGGCAGTCGGGCTCTGCGAGAGCGCCTCCTCGGTGACGACAATGAGTGCGAATTGCGATTTCTTCTCCGCCTGGAAGAGTGCCAGATACTCCGCAGCGTCTCCTTGGCGGCCAATGCTGGCCAGGAAGCGCTGGACAATGTCTTTAGGTCGCATGTCGGGCAATGACATCCTCAAACATGGCGGTGGCCCACGCTAAATCCGCAAGACTCACAAACTCATCGGCCGTGTGTGCTTGCGCGATATCGCCCGGACCGATGACCACAGCATCGATGCCCGCCTCTTGCAAGAGCGCAGCTTCGGTCCAAAAGTCGAGTGAGACAAAGTCGCTGGCGTAGGGCGAGACCAGTTCCCGCAGCTTGTCCTCGTTGCCGCAAGCAAAGGGCTTGTGATCGGTCTGTGAGACTAGCACGATCTTTTCGTGGCTGGAGAGGCGCGCGTGCTCGAGCAACACAGCAAACTCAGCCCGATCAAAGCCCGGTGGCGGTCGCACAGAAAAACTCAGCTCGGCCATGTCCGGGACGACATTGTAGGCCACACCGCCATCCAGTTTTGCAACGTTCATGCACAGGCCCTTCATTCCCTCGGGGCCACGATCCACTCTGTCGACCGCGATTGCATCGAGTTGCAAGGCCAGTTTAGCCAGTTCGACGATCGGTTTCTCCATCGTGTCGGCCTTCGACGAATGTCCGCCTTTGCCAATGTAGCTTGCGCGATACGATTGCATGCCGCGATGTTTGATGCCCGCGGCCCGCGCTGTCGGTTCGCAAACAATGGCCGTCTTGACCTCGGACAAGTCGGTGTTAGCGAGAAAATGCGGCATACATTGGCTGCCTGCCTCCTCGTCACCAGAGAAGAGCACCCCCAAGTTCTCGGCTTTTCCAGACTCAAGGGCAACCAAGATGGCGGCGATCGCCCCTTTGATGTCACAGCTTCCTAGCCCATAAAACCTATCTTCAGTGACTTGTGCGACAAAGGGATCACGTTGCCATCCGCTGTTGGCCGGAACCGTGTCTAGGTGCACGTTGAGTAGTAGCGTGGGTGTTCCAAATTTTGCATAGACGTATGCGCCGGGTGTTTTGCCGGGAGTAGTCTTTGTCCGCGGCACTTCGGTGATCTCGACCGAGTCCGCTCCAAGTTTTCGCAGCGAGCTTGCCAGTACCTTGCAAAGCGCGAGTTCATCGCCAGTTGGATTGACCGTGTCGTAGCCTACCAATTCGATCAGCCGTTCTACACATCGGTCCAATGAAGACATCAGAGGCATGGTACGCCCTGGTGAATTGGGGCACAATACGTGGGTGCAAGAACGGCCACTAGACAACTTAGAACTTATCGAACGAGTGCTTGACAAAGACTATATTGAACTGCGTTTGCTCAAAATGAGTTTGGAGGAGGACCCGGACCAAACTCTCACGCGAGTGAAACTCTCGCTCAGCGATCGCAGCAATGCAACAATCGTCGTCGAAGGTGAGGGCGTTGGCCCCGTGGATGCAATTTTCAGTGCGCTCTTGAGTCGCTACGCGCTGGAGTACGAGTCACTAAAGTCGATCGAAATTGCTCACTTCAATGTGGCTGCGGATATCGACACCAAGAAGGGCAAAGCCGGAGTCGATTCGGTCGGACGAGTGACACTGGGAATCCACAACTCCGAAGGCAAGCTCTTTGAGTTCTCGGACGAGTCCCGCTCTGTTACTCGCTCTGCCGCCCGCGCAGTGCTGGCTGCAGTTGAGTATTTCGTCAACGCCGAGCGCGCTTTTGTGACTCTCTATCGCGCCCGCAAAGACGCCAAAGAAAGGCGCCGAGACGATTTGGTTACTCGCTACACTCGAGAGTTGGCAGAAGTTGTCAAGAGTACGAGTTTTGCTGAGGTCATCGAGAACCTGAAGAAGTCCATCGACGACTAGCTCGTTTGGTGGCCATCCTGCGCGCGAGCAACCAGTTCCAACGCGAGCGAGTAATTCCGGCCTGGCGCCGACTAGCGAAAGATGTAGATGGCGCCGCTGTTTGAGCTGTCGTTGCTCTGTTGGTCGCCATCGGTGCCGGTTGCATCGCTACCTTCTCTGAACGCACCAATGGCTAGAGAATCGCCGGAGAGCGCCACACTAGCGCCAAAACGGTCATTCCCGTCCGGGTTGGATGCCTTAATAAAATTGTACTGGCTCCACCCTGAAGCGCCGCGGGTGAAGAAGTAGGCAGCACCAGCATTGGGGCTAGTAGCAGGATCTTGGGCTCCGTCAATACCTGAGGAGTTGCTATCCTCCCATGGCGCCCCGACAACCAAGACATCCTCATAGAGTGATATCGCGGCGCCGAACCGGTCACCCCCGCTAGCATTGGACGCTTCTATGCGCAGGCCTGGTTGGGAACAATTGGTTGCATCTTCATAAAGATAGACTCCTCCAGCGTTTTCTGAAGAAAAGTTATCTTCGAAATACCCGGACGCGGCCAGCGTCGTGCCGTGAAGGGAAACTTGTGATCCGAACATCAGTTTGTCCTGAGCGGTTACTGAATTAATGGCAGGAAAAAGGAGACAAGTTTGTGTCCAATCCGCGCCTGTGTTTGAGTAAATATAGACTGCACCATGGTCCGGAACCGAGTTGTCTCGGCTGGGCGCGGCCACCGCCACAAGGCCATTGGATAACGAAACTGCTGCTCCAAAATTGTCGTACTCGGCTGGGGTTGGTCCTTTGAGGTATTTCTCCTCTAGCCACGTTGAGCCATCGTGGCGAAACAAATATACTGCGCCGCTATCGGCCGCTATCGCGGTATCACTTGAGTCGGCAGCGTCTTCGCTTGGCGCACCGATAGCAATAACACTTCCGTGAACCGCTACCGAGGCTCCGAATTCGTCATTATTGTCCGGATTTGAAGCTGTCAACATCGCTT
>JAESTW010000200.1 GCA_016763395.1 Kofleriaceae bacterium | reverse complement strand
CCAACAGCCTTCATCGCTGCTCTCGATTGCGGTAAAAGAAATGGAGCATATAGATGCTTTAGTGCTGGATTAAAAATCGAAGTTAGTGTGCGCATTTGTATCTCCTGGTTAACGGGCACCAAAGCAGTTCCCGACGTGGAATTAGCCCCAGCCTACACACTCAAATACAGACACGTCGACTCCATCGTTACTCATTGCTCACTTCTCCTGTCATCGGGAATAGCGGAAGAAGTCGGTCTCCACTTCAGCCTACAGCAGGCTGCTGTGCAACCGGTATCAGCTCAAACTGTCAGAGCGCCCAACGAGGTCGCCGCCGCGACACCAATTGCCAGCGCGATGCGGTAGTAGCCAAAGACACTCATCCCGTGCTTTTGCAGATAGCTCACCATCCACTTCACCGCAATCACAGCGGAAATCCACGCCGCTAGTGAGCCGACAATCATCGGCAACCAACCGTACTCGGCAATCATTAGTGGTCCAGCAGCCTTGGCCTTGTAGACGGTCGCCGCACACAGGGTAACAACTCCCAGTAAAAAGGAGAACTCCACCGCAGCCGTGAGAGAAAGCCCTACTAGCACGCCGCCGACAATCGTCACTAGACTCCGGCTCGTACCCGGCCACATCGCCAAACATTGAATGAAGCCAATTGTCAGCGCGAGCTTCCAGGTTAACCCAGACAAGGCCATTGCCTTTTTCTCGCCGGTCTCGCCATCTTCGCTAGCACTGGCACGCCGCCGCCAACTAACTACCAATATCGCAACGCCACCCACAAACCACGCGCCGACGATCGGCCACAGGCCAAAGAGCTTCTGCTCAATCCATTCGTCCAAGAGCAGGCCAAAGAATGCAGCGGGCAAAAATGCCACGATGATATTGCGTCCTAAGACAAACCCTTGCTCGTTGCCTTTGCCTATGCCGGCTTTGCCAAGCCAACCGGCCAACACCTCTTGCACGCTCTTCCAGTACAAGCTGAGCACGGCCAAGATGGCGCCAGCCTGAATGCAAATCGCATAGGCATTGGCGGCCTCACTGGCGGGCAGCCCCATCGCCCGTTGGCTGAGAATCAGGTGTCCGGTCGAAGACACCGGCAGGTACTCGGTCAGGCCTTCAACAATGCCTAAAACGATAGACTCCCACAGCTCCATCAGTCGTATCGAAGTCCTTCAACAGGCGTGAGGTCGGCTGCTTTGCGCGAGGGAAACCAAGTCGCAACGGCGCTTATCACCATCGTAATAACGCCGACCAACATCACCTCAAAAGGGCTCACCGAGACCGGCAGCTGATCGATGAGATACACCTTGGGGTCCAAACGGTAGTTGTAGAGTGACAAGAGCTTGCACAAGGTTAAGCCAATCGTCAGACCACAGATCGTGCCCACCCCGCCAATGCACAAGCCAACCACTTGGAAGATCCGGCCAATGCCTGCTGAAGTCGACCCCATCGAGCGCATGATCGCAATTTCACGCGTCTTGTCGATGACCATCATGGTGAGCGCCGAGACCATGTTGAAAGTCGCAACTGCAATGATGAGCGTAAGAACAATTACTAAGGCGATTTTTTGCAGTGTCAGCGCCGCAAAGAGATTCTTGTTGAGCGCGTGCCAGTCTTGAACCGTCCAAGCCATGCCGTCAGAACGCCGACTCAGAATATTTCCGATTTTCTCGGCAATCTCGTCGGCCCGGTCAACGTCCGAGACCTTGAGTTCCACTCCCATCACTTTGTCGTCCCAGTCCAAGAGCTTCTGAAAGGCGGTCAAGCTGATGTACATCAGCCGCTGGTCGTACTCGGCAAAGCCGCTGTAGAAGATTCCTGTGATTTCAAAATCAATGCTCTGAGTGGCCTCCGCCATCGCCGCCCAATCGGAGGTATCAATATTGCGAATCGGAGGCACCACAACGGTTACGATGTCACCAATCTTGGCCTTCAGCTTCTCCGCCAATACTTGTCCGAGGACAATTGGCGGTGCCGGGTTAGCTTCATCGACCTTGCGCTTGAGCGTCTCTACCGAGCCCTCTACCATCTGCTTGTGTACATCGAGGACTGTGTTCATTCGCTCCGGATCGATGCCCTTGATGGCAACACCGGAGAGATAGCCCATGCCGCGAGTCACTTGCATCTCGACAAAGATAAAGGGTTGCGCGGCGATTACCTCGTCGTCCGCTGCCCAAGCGATTTTCTCGATCTCTCGATACTCCGAAAAACCCTGATGGTTCTTCATGATGATGACGTGGGCATTGACGCCCAGCACCTTGTCTTGAAACTGCTGTTGAAAACCCGAGGTCACTGCCAGCACCAAGGTCATAGCGGCAACGCCAAGTACAACGCCAAGCACTGAGACGGTTGTAAAGACCGAGAAGAGCCAGAGCAGGGCAAAGAGCACCGAGCCCATCATGCCAACGCCGGTAAGAATAATTCCCCAGCCAGAGCCGCCGTCAGTCGCGAGCGCCAAGGTCAGTCCGAGCACTGTCATTAAGACGAAAATACTCAAGCCGATGAGCTGCCCGCGGTCGCCCTCACCTCGGTAGAGGTAGCGCCACGCTATTTTGGTTTCAAACGGCATACTGTCCAATAGACGCAACAACCGTAGAGGTGTTGCATCGCCCACGGAGAATACGCACAAAAAAGGCGCGATGGACAATCCACCGCGCCTTCAAAGCAGTATTTGACTCGTACTACGCGATAAGCGGAGCGATAACCACTGCAACAACACTCATCAATTTGACGAGGATGTTGAGAGATGGACCCGAGGTATCCTTGAGAGGATCGCCAACCGTGTCGCCCTGAACAGATGCTGTGTGAGCATCAGAACCTTTGCCACCGTGAGCACCGCTCTCGATGTACTTCTTCGCGTTGTCCCAAGCGCCACCAGCGTTGGATTGGAAGAGTGCCAAAAGTACACCACAAACCGTAACGCCAGCGAGTAGTCCGCCAAGCATCTCTTTGTCGTAGAAGCCAACGATGACTGGAACCGTGACAGCCATTAGGCCAGGAAGCATCATCTTCTTGAGAGAAGCTTCAGTCGAGATGTCTACGCACTTGGCGTATTCAGCAGTTGCTGTACCTTCGAGCAGTCCGGGAATCTCACGGAATTGTCGACGAACTTCGTCGATCATTGCGTCTGCCGCTTCAGCCACAGCATTAATAGCCATTGCCGAGAAGAGGAAAGGAAGCATTCCGCCGAGGAAGAGACCAACCATGATCGTAGGTTCGGTGATATCGATACCATTCCTGATGTCCGCTTGCTGTGTGTAGGCAGCAAAGAGAGCGAGAGCGGTCAGAGCAGCAGAAGCGATTGCAAAGCCTTTGCCGATAGCAGCAGTGGTGTTGCCAACAGCGTCAAGCTTGTCCGTACGCTCGCGAACTTCAGGAGGAAGCTTGCTCATCTCAGCCAGTCCACCAGCATTGTCGGCAACGGGACCGTAAGCGTCAACTGCGAGTTGGATGCCAGTTGTGCAGAGCATGCCGAGAGCCGCGATAGCGATTCCGTAGAGACCTGCAGCCCAGTTAGAAGCGAGAATAGCGCCACCGATCCAAAGGATGGGAAGTGCAGTGGATTCAAATCCGATAGCGATACCTGCGATGATATTCGGAGCCGCGCCGCGCTCGGACGAGGCCGCAATTTTATTGACGGGTCCTTTGCCCACAGCACAGTAGTATTCGGTGGTAATTCCGACAGCAACACCAGCAGCAAGGCCAGCTACTGCAGCAACGCCGATTTTCCACCAAGCATCGCCAAAGTCACCAACAAGCCAAAAAGACAGACCGAAGATAACTGGCACCATGACAGCAGCAGCACCAAAGGTACCGATGTTGAGTGCCATTTGAGGATCTCCGCCCTCTTTCACTTTTACAAAGAAGGTAGCGACAATCGAAACCAAGATGCCGACTGCAGCGATCGTCAGAGGAAGAACGATGAATTCAAATCCAAAACCATAGCCGAGGATCATCGCGCCGATGATGGCACCGATGTACGACTCGAAAAGGTCAGCGCCCATTCCGGCAACATCACCCACGTTGTCACCAACGTTGTCCGCGATAACCGCTGGGTTCCGGGGGTCATCTTCTGGAATACCCGCTTCAACTTTACCAACCAAGTCAGCACCAACGTCAGCAGCTTTGGTGAAGATACCACCACCAACGCGAGCGAAGAGGGCGATTGAGGATGCACCGAGTGAGAATCCGAAGAGAATTTGCAGAACGTGATTGGTAGCACCACGCTGATACACACCATCGACAAACATATCATCTACGAGGCCGAATTGTCCGAAGAGAAGAAGTAAGGTGCCCAGTCCGGCGATAGCCAGTCCAACGACGCACATACCCATTACAGTACCGCCAGAGAAAGCAACTTCGAGAGCGCTTTCAAGGTTCTTGCGAGCTGCGTTTGTGGTTCGCACGTTGGCGTTAGTCGCGACCTTCATGCCGAACCAACCAGCCAGTGCTGAACAACCAGCGCCGACAACAAAGGCTAGAGCGATAAGGCCGTCTTTGGCTTCGCCACCTTCTGCCAGTACTCGAGAAGCGCCCAATAGAACCGCAACCACTGCTACGAAAATTCCCAAGACGCGATACTCACGGGTCAAGAAAGCCATCGAGCCCTCTTGGATATAGCCAGCAATTTCTTGCATCCGCTCAGTACCTGGGTCCTGTGCTTTCACCCATTTTGCCTTCGAGTAGGCAAAGGCTAGAGCAATGAGTCCCGTTAGGGGAACTACGTATAAGAGCCAATCGTTCATGTTTCTGTCTCCGAGCCGGCTGATTAAGTTAAGAGAGGGCCAGCAGCGGGCGCTTCGTATCCGATATGACCTTCAACGGCAAGGGCTAGTTATGGCTTTCCGATCATATTGAGATCGCAACTCCACCCTAGAAACTCTCAATCCCCACCAAACTGAGGCGCTCGCTTTTCCATAAAGGCAGCCAGGCCCTCTTTCGCGTCGGGGGTTGCCAGTAGCTCGCCAAATCGTTGTTCCAATAGCGCCAAGGCGTCGGCAATTGCCAAATCTTGTGTCTCATAAAAGCAGCGCAAGCCCAGCGCCAGTGCAGAAGGGCTCCTGGTAGCCAGTTCCCGGGCCAGCCGCATTACACTGGCCTCAAGCGCAGTCGCCGGTACCATTTCGCTGATGAGCCCAATCGCCAGCGCCTCAGGGGCCAACACCCGACGGCCACTCAGCATCAGATCGAGCGCCTTCTTCCGGCCAATGTTTCGGACAAGCTCAGCGCTGATCATCATCGGCCACAAGCCAATCTTGATCTCGGTCGTGGCGTAGCTGGCCTCTTCGCTCGCAAGTACATAGTCGCAAGCCAGCATCAGCCCCAGGCCTCCTGCCAACGCCGGGCCGTTGACCATCGCGATGACAGGCTTGCCCAGCGCATGCATTTGCAGGAGTAGCTCGGCCAGCGAGACTTCTTTAGTGGGTGACGCTGCTGCAGGGTGTCACCGTCATCGAGCAGAGTTGACATCAAAGAGAGATCACCGCCCGCACAGAAGTACGAACCCGCGCCGGTGAGTACAACAACGCGTATACTGCTGGAATCTTTCACATAGTTTAGCGCCACGGATATGTCTACCAAGGTCGTCTGCGCGATCGCATTGCGCTTTGCCGGCCGATTCAGTGTAATTCGAGCAATGCCCGCGTCCTCGGAAAAGAGAATGTCGCTGTATCCGGAGTTCATCGCCTAGGCATAACACAGGCGCCACACGCTGCTCACAATTCGCTCATCACGAGAAGGCGTCTTCGGACAAACACCCAAGCCAGGCCCTTTCTGACAATTTCTGACAAAACCAAGCAACTATCCCTCACTACCTTCCGATAACACGGCCAGGTAAATAAATGACAACACCAACAGACACCTCTGAGGACATGGACAATCCATTTGTAGTATTCGAGCGAACAATAATGGGAACCTCCACTCCGCCTGCACTTCGCTTGCGTGATCTAATACTCCATCTATATCGCGGACATGGCAGTATCGACTTGAGAGCACTGCTTCGAGACAGTGGCGACGACTATCGCGATGTGACTCTATCTATGCTCGCTTACTACGCTAAGCATGGCGAAAAATGCCCGCACTTTGTACGTATCGCTGGCGTTATTGAGCGAAACTCTTATTTTTTCTAGAGCGCTTTCCCTGTCGGCACCAACCCCTGAGGCAGAAACGCAGATTAAAGTGGGCGCCCAAGTGTCAACCTGGTGCCGCGGCTTGGCATTGCGAGCACCCAAAACAGGCGTTGTTGCAATGCATTTCGCGATAGTGTGCACTGTTTCAAACCGGTCGACGCTCTAGTTGACAGCTCGCAAGGGCACAGCTACCGTCGCGGCAATGAGTGGCCTACGCCAAATTTTCTGCCAGATTCTCCGAATCGCATCGCTCTGTGCACTCTTTGTGAGCGCCAGCGTCTCGTTGCCAGCGACTCGCGATGCCCACGCGGACAAAAACGATTTGGTGCTATCCCGGCTCGGAACCATCTCTGGACTCGGTGTTGTCGGCTCCAACGCGCAGTTCCGATCCTTGGCTAGTGAACTCGGCGTTGTCATGGCTCCAAGACTTGGCGAGCCGGCGGATACCTTGGGCTACGGCGGTTTTCACTTTAGCGCCGATGTCGGCTTCACCAGCATCAGCAACAACGCCAGCTACTGGCAAGTATTGGAATCTTCTTCCGGTGATCTCAGCGGAACGCATGGCAATGGCGCTATGCAGACAACCAGTCTCTTTGTCAAAAAGGGCCTGTGGCTTCCTCTGCCCTCTTTTGAAGTCGGTGTTGGCGCGGTTCATCTGGGCGAATCACACTTGTGGGCCAGCCAAGCCTACGTAAAGTTCGCACTGCACGAGGGCTATCACGATTTGCCCCTGCCCTCCCTCGCTGTCCGGGGCGGCGCTTCTCGCATGATGGGTTCCGATCAAATCGATCTGACCGTAGCTTCCATCGATGTTTCTATATCGAAAGATTTCGGAGTTGCCGGCACCTTCAGGCTCAGCCCGTACGCGGGCTGGAACTGGCTTATCATTATTCCGCGCTCTGAAGTGATCGACAAAACACCACACATTGACTCTCGAGATGTTCCTGCGGACGTCAACATGAACTTCGTCTTCAAAGATCAAAGCGACATTTACCGCAACCGCTTCTTCATGGGCACCAAACTCAAGTACTACATTTTTACGCTGACTTTAGAAGCCGAATTCGCACTCGCGGGTACCTCGGTAGACGACCGTCCGGGCACCGACGTGAACTGTCTGGACATCAATCCCATGATGCCGAGTTCGAACTGCGACGCCACCGATGCAGCGGGCGCGCAGACGACGTTTACGACCTCTCTCGGACTCGACTTTTAGGAAGCGGGGATCTTGGGGGCGAGACATTCGAACAGCCGGATGTCTCCAGTTGCTTTTCGGTGATCTTGATTGAGTGAGTTAGGCCAGATCACTCAGGACTTCCGAGGAGGCCACAGGTGGAGGCGAACCTCGCCATCAGAGGCGAGGCGTTGTGACGGAAGCGTTGTGATGGAAACTACAGAGCGGGTTCGCAGCACAGGGTTGTCGCAGCTGTGGGGGTAGCGGCGCCACTGATGATTGCCGCTCCGTTGAGGCGGCAGTTGGGGGTCAGGTTCCCAGGATAGGTATATACAGTTCCCGACACGAGGCTACTGGGAACATCGAAACAACCGCCACTTTCAATCAAGATGTTTCCGGGACGTACCAAAGCCACTTCATTGCCACAACTCACAGCGCTGTCACAGCTGCATTCCGCACCATCACAGTTTCGCTGGTCATCTACACTGGCGTACAGAATTGTTTG